>JAVHLC010000001.1:300000-402500 GCA_031082315.1 Thermodesulfobacteriota bacterium | reverse complement strand
CTCACCCGAAACCATTTTTTCCTTCAACTGATCTACTTCCAAGGCAGCAACATCGCTCAACAACTCATAATAACGAAACATTAGTTCATCTGAGACAGACATGATCTTACCGAACATCTCTTTAGACGACTCAGTGATACCTATATAGTTGTTAAGAGACTTGCTCATTTTGTTCACACCGTCCAGCCCCTCTAAAAGCGGCATGGTTATAACTACCTGGGGATCTTGCCCGTATAGCCTTTGCAGCTCGCGCCCTACCAGCAGGTTAAATTTCTGATCGGTTCCCCCGATCTCTACATCGGCCCTTAAGGCAACAGAGTCGTATCCTTGCATCAATGGATATAGGAACTCATGGATACTAATGGGCTTCTGGGTCACAAAACGTTTGTGGAAATCCTCTCGCTCCAACATCCGTGCTACGGTATATTGTGCAGCCAGCTCAATGAGCTGCATGGCGGACAGTTTTTCCATCCACGCGCTATTGAAAACTATCTTCGTCTTTTCCGGGTCCAGTATCTTGAATATTTGTTCTTTATAGGTTTCCGCATTAGCGGCCACCTCTTCACGGGTCAAGGCCTTTCGGGTCTCTGACTTACCCGAAGGATCGCCGATCATTCCGGTATAATCACCAATTAGAAAGAAAATCTCATGGCCTAGGTCCTGAAAGTGCTTCATCTTCTGTATCAGTACGGTATGGCCCAGGTGTAAGTCCGGCGCCGTCGGGTCAAAACCGGCCTTGACCTTCAGGGGGACACCTGTTTTCTCCGACTCCAGTAACTTACGCCGCAGCTCATCCTCTTGTATAATCTCAACCGCTCCCCGCCTGATACCGGCAACAGCGGACTCGATATCCCTGGCGCTCATTAATCTAATCCCTCGCCCCTTCTTTTTCAAGCCCGGCCCGTACCCTTTCTATTCGCGTACAGCCGCCCGATTCCTTGTCTATCTCTAAAACAACCCCCTGCAATTGTATATCCTTCTTAGCCACCTCCAGCTTACGGGGTACCTGAGTAAGAAATCGCTCGATGGCTATTTCCTTCTTCATGCCTATAACCGAATCCACAGAGCCGGTCATGCCGACATCGGTTATATAGGCAGTCCCCTGAGGCAATATCCTCTCATCAGCCGTCTGTATATGGGTATGCGTGCCTAAGACAGCGCTTATCCGGCCGTCCAGAAACCATCCCAGAGCCACTTTTTCTGAAGTGGCCTCGGCATGAAAATCTAATATTACGATCTTGACTTCTTTCTTTAGTGTTTCAATCTCCTTTTCTGCCACGCGAAAAGGACAATCCAGGTTACCCATATATACCCGTCCCTGAAGGTTAAGAACGCCGATGGGATATCCTCCCCGCGTACGGATCACCGTACCGCCTCGCCCAGGCAGGCCAGGAGGATAATTAGCGGGTCGCAGCAGTCGCTCACTTCCTGACAAATATCCCGATATCTCCTTTTTGGCCCAGACATGGTTGCCCGAAGTCAATACATGTATCCCATTACCCAAAAGCTCATCCGCCACCTGCGGCGTTATCCCGATGCCTCCGGCCGCATTCTCGCCGTTAGCTATAACCAGATCTATGCCGTAACTCCCGACTATCTCCGGTACGAGATGACGCACACCATTGCGGCCGGGGCTGCCTATGATGTCTCCAATAAATAAGACCCTGATCTTACTTGGCATATTCTACAGCCCTGGTTTCCCTTATGACGGTTACCTTGATCTGTCCCGGATACGTCATCTCAGATTCTATCTTTTTAGCAATATCCCGGCACATTAAGACGGCAGCGGCATCTGAAACCGCCCCGCTATCCACAATAATTCGCACTTCCCGGCCGGCCTGTATGGCAAAAGACTTATTAACACCGGGACAAGAATTTGCAATCCTCTCCAGGTCAGTCAGCCGCTGAACATAGCTTTCCAGGGTTTCCTTCCTGGCGCCGGGCCTGGCCCCGGACAAGGCGTCGGCCGCCTGAACCAGGACAGCCAGAACACTCTCCGGAGGAACGTCTTCATGGTGGGCCGCAATAGCGTTTACAACCTGACCGGACTCGCCATGCTTTTTAGCCAGGTCAGCGCCGATCAAGGCATGGGGTCCCTCTATCTCGTGATCCACGGCCTTACCTATGTCATGTAATAAGCCAACCCTCTTGGCCCTCTTGATGTTCAATCCCAGTTCAGCAGCCATAATACCGCACAAAAAAGCAACCTCCAACGAGTGTTGCAACATGTTCTGCCCGTAGCTGGTTCGATATTTGAGCTTACCGATAAGCTTAACCAACTCCGGATGGAAGCCATGCACCCCGACATCAAAGGTGGCCTGCTCTCCGGCCTCTTTTATGGACACCTCCACCTCCTGGCCCACTTTTTCCACAACTTCCTCTATCCGGGCCGGGTGTATCCGTCCATCTGCTATTAATCTCTCCAGGGCTATCCTGGCCACTTCACGCCGAACGGGATTGAATCCGGACAGGATAACCGCCTCCGGCGTATCATCAATGATCAAATCCACGCCGGTAGCGGCCTCAATGGCCCTGATATTACGCCCTTCACGCCCGATAATTCGCCCCTTCATCTCCTCATTAGGCAAATTCACCACAGAAACCGTCTTTTCAGCGACATAATCTCCGGCATAGCGCGCAACCGCCAGGGAAATTATCTCTTTTGCCTTTTTATCCGCGGTTTCTTTGGTATCGTTCTCTATTTTTTTCAACAACTTGGCCGCATCCGTCCGCGCCTCTTCTTCAACCTGCTGGAGAAAAAGTCCCTTGGCCTCTTCTGTAGAAAGCCCGGATATCCTTTCAAGCTGTCGTCTTTCTTCCTCCATCAATACGTGATACTCTTGTGCCTTTTCGGCGATCAGCTTTTCCTGACGTTGTAGCTCCTTTTCCCTCCGCATGTTATCCAGTTCTTTTTGATCCATGAGGGCGAGCTTATTATCAAAGTTTTCCTCCTTTTGCGCCAGGCGTTTTTCTATAAGCTGCAGCTCGGCCTTTCTTTCCTTAGCCTCTTTTTCCAGTTCCAGCTTCGTTTGGTAAAGTTCATCTCTAGCCTGTAGAGTGGCCTCCCGGCGTTCGGTCTCGCCCTTCTTTTTGGCCTCCTCAATAATCCTTTCAGCCAATCTCTCGGCGGATTCCAGCTTGGCTTCTACTACTTTTTTACGGATTAAAAAGCCCAGAACGGCCCCCAGACAGGCAGCCAATATAACGAAAGATACAATTACCAGTGTAGTGCTCAAATGCCAAGCACCCCCTTTGCTGATTAAATTTAGTGATACCGGTTCAGCCGCAAGATAAAGCGATTATTACACATAGATAAGCAAGATGACGGGTATAAAGGAGAGAAGATGGAAAGAGGATCGGTCGTTAATGTTTCAGGTCAGGAAAGCACAGGTCAAGGCTTAACCCTTTTAAGAGTACATCTTATTAATTTGATCTCAACCACTATTGTTAGCCATACTCGCGCGCCTTTTAAAACTCAAGACCATTAACCAAAAAACAATACTGGATACCATCAAGCAGCCCTGACAAATCCAGCCTTCTTTCCTTGTACAGTCACCCGTTATCATCTTTTAACTTGGTTTATATGTAAACCCTTGCGGGATATTGCTAAATCCCCCCGCCCCAATGCCGTGCTAGTAGATTTATCGAACCTAGTCTCTTAAGTGGGCGTCGCTGTACTCTTTCAGGCTTTCTCCGCTTGTAAGCAGAGCCGTGCCCTCCGGATCCATGGCGACTCCCTAGGCCGACAATGTTGGCTCAAAAATACCACTAGTCACCAACATCGCAGGGGGAACTTCCATTAAGTTTGTGTATCGATTACCTCTATCAGCCTCTTTGACTTCTCGGTCATAACGCCGCGATAATCTTCGAACTCCTTCTTAATCTGATAATAATCGCTGGCTATATCCAGGGCGGCCAGCATAATTATTTTGTGGTCAGATATATTTTTAACCCTGGCCTGTACCTCTTCAACCTTGGCCTTTAAATAATTCACGATGTCCTCTGCATCCTCACGCTGAGGGGCAACTCTAAACTGAAACTCCTGACCAAGTATCTCAACCGTGATTATCCTAGTCACTCAACCTACCACAGGGCAAATACAAATCTATACAGAAACGTCGATCTCCTCTAGCTTGCCTAATAACGAGTTTATCCTCGCACATACCTCATCCCGCTCAGACTGCAACCGCTCTTTTTCGCTTTGAAGCCTTTTTAATTCTTCTTCCAATCTCCCTTGAATGCCCTGTAATTCTGCCTTCTCCATTTTTAAATCATTATAAGCAGCGAGCAGTTTTTCAACCCGCTCTTCTAACCGGCCAAAGTCCTCAGCGCCCATCTTTTGAACCTTTCTTTTATCGACCCTTTCAATTGAAATATAATCGTTCTAACTTTGAAAAGTCAAGGTATTTCCTTAGCTATCAGGCGATACTTTTGGCCCGGTCAGCTGGGCTATTTCCCACTCCGCCAGTGGCCGATAGGGATTCTTAAAGCCATCCATGGACAAGACCTTTTTATAAGCATCGACAGCACGGGCTGAGTCACCCATCATCCTGTAGGTACGACCTAGAGAAAGGTTGGCTAATCCTGTCAGATCTCCGTCAGGCGTAGCGGCCATGCCAAAATATCGAAGGGCAGCGGGGTAATCTCTTTTCATTTTAAAGCAATACCCCAGGGAGAGCGAAATAACGGGACGCAGGGCGTGGTCTTCCGGCAACCCCTCCAGAGAGCTTTCATAAGCCCTTATCGCCCGGTCTAACTTACCCTCTCTGTAATAAATATTGCCGATTTCCAGCCATGCCAGCAGGCCGGCTTTCGTATCCGGGTATTCTCTCGCCAGCTTCTCCAATGCCGGGGTCATTTGATCTGGTCTTTGCCTTATAGCCTTTTCATACATAGCCAGGGCCTCGGCATTACTGTGACCGGTATAAGCTGTCCAACCGGCCCAGCCGGCCACAATAAAAAGCGCCGCTGCCAATGGCCACAGAATAATCTTAATCCGGTCCTTAACATGCCGCCATTGTGGCATTAAATCGCCAATATCTTCTGACCCGCTCTTTGAACAACCAGGGCACTTTTTAAACAGTTTTGGGTTTTCCGACATCTCTTCCTCCTCTCTAATCTAACTGGCAACTAGTGTAATGTTACAGTAACGGCTTTACAATGAGCGGCCTTTTTCAAAATGGCGTCAACGTTTTTAGCCCAAACGAATGGCTTGGGATTTGCGTTAGTTACGCAAAGATAGTCTTCAATAGCATGAATCTCCATGCTTGTAAAAATATTACTGTAACACTACACTAGTTCCCATCCGAAAACCCCGGTTTTCTGGATGGAGCAGTCGGTACTCAGCTATCAGCATTCAGCTTAATATGTTGTTTATCTTAGATTTTTGCTGACGGCTGAAAGCTGATCGCTGTAAGCGTGAATTCGGAAACGGTAGTTTCCGGATGAACACTAACTTATTTATACCTAACTCCGGGGAATATTGCCAAATTAAATTTGACACGACTGATGAATCCTGTTAAGTAACTCTGCGGTTTCTTTATAAAGAAGCTGTCCGGCCAGTACATAATTTAGACCAACTTATTCTGGGGTTGATTTTGCCTTTTTGGAGGAAGTAACATGCCGTTAGATGAAATTGTTATCAGCAAGGCTATATTAAACCGGTACTTTGAAAAATTCTCTTCTTGTATGGAATTAGATGTAGCCATAGTGGGCGCCGGGCCGTCCGGAATGCTTGCGGCTTATCGCCTGGCCAAGGCCGGAAGGAAGGTCGCCATATTCGAGCGCAAATTGAGTATAGGCGGAGGCATGTGGGGCGGTGGCATGCTTTTTAACGAGATAGTCGTGCAGAAGGAAGGAAAACGCATTTTAGACGAGCTGGGAATTAGAACGGCAGATTATGAAGACGGCTATTACACGGCAGATGCCGTGGAAGCGGTCACCACGCTCTGCTCTCGCGCCTGCCAGGCCGGAGCCCGGGTCTTTAACTGTATAACCGTGGAAGATGTTATGGTACGCGAAAACAGGGTGTGCGGGCTGGTAATAAATTGGACGGCCGTGGATATGGCCGGCCTTCACGTCGATCCCCTGGCTATACGGGCGCAGTATGTGGTGGACGCTACCGGACATGCCACCGAGGTCATGAAGGTTATCGAGCGAAAGGTGGGGGCTAATCTGCTTACGGAAACCGGTCGTGTTATCGGCGAAAAATCCATGTGGGCAGATATCGCCGAGGAAAATACACTGAAAAATACAAAGGAAGCCTTTCCGGGGGTATTTGTGACGGGCATGGCTGCCAATGCCACCTTTGGCTCTTACCGCATGGGTCCTATTTTTGGCGGGATGCTTCTTTCCGGGGAGAAAGTGGCCGGGCTAATCAACGAAAAGCTGTCTTAGAGAAAAATTAGGTTTAGGCCCGCGGGGTTCATGCAGCGAAGATCTCCTTTTTCGTTACCACATTCTTTTTAATAAAATTTATCGCCTCCGTCATAGCTGCAATCACGTTTTCCCGAAAATCACCGGCGATGACCAGGATCATCAGGTCATCGCCGACAGAAAACCGGCCTTCCCTTACCTCTGCCAAAAATTCAACTATGCCGGGCTGTTTCTTTATCTCCTGCAAGACCTTTGCCAGTCTTTGTTGATCTACTTTTACTTCCACGGCTGAGACTTTCTGTCCCCCGCGCGAAGTCGCGCGCACCAGGCCATTATGGCACAGGATCATTCCCGCGTCCGCAATTTTTGGATGAGATTTGATCTTTTCTATCAGCTTACTTGCGTCCAAAATATGTCCACTCCCTTTTGTTAGTCTTACCGCCTGCAGCTTCCATTTTCAGTCGGTTACATGTTGTAACCGACTCATTGCCTTCTTTCTTTAACCAGCCCCTCGTGCGTGAAAAGGTTATCCCTTGATTTGTTTCAGCGCAGGCGCCGTGGGTTGAAACCAAACTTTTTTCTAAACCCCTCGAATTCGAGGGGTTTAAATTCGATATTATTCAACCGCTCCCATACGCCTAAAAACTCAATGGTATGGCGGTTTCTCATCCAGTTTTGGATAACATGATCCGAGCGATCCGGCTCTTTGTGTTTGGCGATATCCGTCAGGGAAATATAGTCGTCAGTAACGAAGTTGAGAACAGTAATAGCGGTTCCCTTGACTTCTATGGTTGTTTTCCTCACCTTGCTCATGCATCTTCTCCTATGCGGCGAACTGGTTCAAGGAGACGTAGTCCTTGACGTATTCACCAAACAAAACAAAAAAAGCATATTTACATAACTGGCCACATTGTTTCTCGCTAGCAAGAATTGACAGGATCCCTCGCCAGCTTGACGCCAACCGCTTTCTCGATACAGGCCAGCTTGTACCGTCGCAACGCCTTCTCTGTTTTGGATACGCTCTCGGTCAACTCAGTCCAATTCACCCGCTCGACTCCCCGGCGGCGAAGCTCGGCGGATTTGAGTCGAATCCTCAGAAACAGAGTCTTGTCGGATCCGTTTGTGGTGGTACTCCTGCAGTCGCCATGATAGCCAGTGTGGTCGTTTCGGAGGAAGCGATCGCGCATGCCCTTCGGACCGTCTGCCTTCCCGACGTAAACGACGCGATCGACACCGCTTCTACGAGATATGAGGAAGTAGAGGTAGTTTCCCGGTTCGCTTGGAAATTGCGGGGACAAGCGCGTGAGAATGTCGTCCTGTTCCGCATGCACCGAACTGTCATCGCCCACCCATTGCGCCGTCAGGTCGGCGTACTTGTCTGAATACTGCCCCTTGTGCCACTTCCGGTAGCCGAAATCGTCAAGGCTCCGAGCAAGCTCAAAGGGGGTTTCGTCGTACCGACCAGTAGCGGGTGAATTGGCGGCCAAGTGATCGTGTAGCACCCACAGCTCTGGATAGTGATGGTCTTGGACGAGATCTATCCAACCGGGCTCGTCGTGCCAGAAAAGCTGGAGGTACACCGGTGGTTTCTGTTTTCCCCAGAACCGAGCTGACTCACTATCATACATGTGTCTGCCCCTCTAACGATTTAAATCAGTGGCACGGGCAACCGAACGCTGTAAAACCAAAACGAGTTTATTCCGTGTCCACTGGATTTGCTTGTTAGCCCTTGAAATTTACTTCCCATTTCTGTGCTTAACGTATTTCAAAAATAGTTTTGATGAAATAAAAGAGGCAAATAAGTCTCGTTATGATTACAAATATATATGTGATCATTGCATGCATTACCTGCTGTATTGAATCTGATTCATTAACTTCTGTCTGCGTTCCACATAATAACCTAAACTTTCCATATAAATCATAAGAAGATGAATTTATTTCTATCCTTGAATGGCACCAATTTTTCTGAATTTCTGAATATATAAAAACTAGAAGAGCATAGACAATTGTCTCAAAATTACTTTGAGCTACATTGAAAATTACTATTGTTATAGCTACCTTGGTGAGGCCAATTATAATTGTTAGAATGTGACTCTTTCTGAACACTCTTGAACTCACTTTCTCAAAGAGTTAACAAGTTATTCTACGGTTTCTGTATATCTCTGCGAGTTGGAGGAACCCCCTTTGGGGTCTCCTCGCTTGGCGCAACTTATTTATATTCCATTTAAAATATCCTTGACAAGCCTTTTCTAAACGCCTAGTTCTTTCTGAGTCTTTCGTCTTCAACATATCCGTCAAGGAGGTATAGTCTCCCTGACGGTGCGCTGCCTTTCGGATCAGCGAAGAAGCCATTTCCAGAGCGGAATCGCAGTGACTCGCTTTTTTCCAAAAAGGAACTCTTTCTCCAGGTCTTCCGTGATAAGAATTCCCGTCTTTGTCTCCAGGTTTTCCATGCCTTCCTTCATCGCATCCAGTTCCCTCTGAAGGGTCTCCTCGTTTTCTCCACCGGTCATGCACACCTGTAAGAGTGTTTCTATGCCTATCCCCTTTCTGACCAGAAAATCAACTTCGCCCTTGTTCTTGTAGTAATAGATATCCCTTTCCTGTCTCATCAGTTCGACGGCCACGATGTTCTCTGCTATTCGGCCCAGGTCTTCCGAAAATCTATAGGAAACTGCATTTCTCAATCCCATATCAACGGCGTAGATTTTCTTGGGGTTTCTGAGTTGTTCTTTGACCTTGAAAGAGTGTTTGAGCACCTCCTTTATCAGGTACGCTTCTCCCATATAGCCGGAATAGCTACGTACGACATCAAGAGGCACACCCAAAGCGTTCTTGATTTTATTGTAAGAAAAGAGATTTGAGATGTTGGCCATGCAGAGCAGGGCGATATTTTTAAGGGTAGCGACATCTCTGATCTGATACCGCCAGACCACATCCTTATACAGTATGTCTTCAAAATACTGCTTGAGCAGCTTCTCCTTCGCCTCAGGCCGGTCTCTTAACACCACTTCCGGAAATCCGCCGAACTGCATATATTCCCTGAGCAGATTTTTGACGAGGGGTTTGTGCTTGAGGAGCCTGACCGGGTCCGAAAAATCATCAAACCCCTTGAAACTTAAGAATTCCCTGAAGGCCAAAGGAAATACGGTAAAGGAGATATTTCTTCCCGTGAGCAGGGTCGAGAATTCAGTCCCGAGCAGTTTTGAGGATGAGCCTGTGACAAAGATTTTGGCCTCCTTGAGATCTGCCTTAGTCCTGACCCACTTTTCCCACATAGGGATTTCCTGGACTTCATCGAGAAACACATAAACGCGCCCGGTGGGGTTTATCTCTTCCCTGTAGGCATTGAAAAGCCGCTCAAAGACGTCCGGCCGCCTGTGCTCCGCAAAAAACGGCTCCTCGAAATTGATATAGAGGATGCTTTTGGATGAAATGCCCCTTGCCATCAGGGCATTCATGACCTGGAACATTATGGTGGATTTTCCCGACCGTCTTACCCCCTTAAGAACAATGACTTCCGGACTATCCAGATAGTCGGAGATTTCTCCGGTTATTTGCCTTGGAACCCCGGACTCGACAGAGGTCCTGTCCCAGGAGTTCCATTTGCTCAGTATTTCAAGCACATTGACGTTATTAAGCATAAGTGACCATCCTGTTGGTTATATTTAAACAAATTTTAACCATTATACTGGTCACATTAAGGATAGTAAAGCAAATTCGCCTCACCGCAAGGTTCGCAAGGTTACGCAAAGCCGTGTAGGGTGGGCTTTGCCCACCAAAACTACTGTTCAGCTTTCTCGCCTCTTCACTTAGCGCAACATATTTATATTCCATTTAAAATATCCTTGACAAGCTTTTTCTAAACGCTTACTTCTTTTCTGTGTAGCGTGCTACTTGTGATGTTATCACGCTTCTGGATAACTCCGGATGCTCAAAATCCCTTCAGCTTTGCAGGCACAAATTGAGGCGTATTTACGCGGAATATGACCGGGACCTCCGAAAGCTGGTGTCTATTAAGGAAAAAATGAAGGTATTCCTGACCGGCGGAACGGGCTTTGTGGGCAATCATCTGGTGAATGCCCTGCTGGACAATGGATACCGGGTGCGCTGCCTGATACGGCCGGGTTCGGAGAAAAAATTAGCCAGAAGGCACGATGTTGAGCTTTGGCCGGGCGGCATATTTGACGGGGAAAGCCGGCTGGCTGAGGGGATAGAGGACTGCCAGGCGGTAATCCATCTAATCGGGATCATCCGGGAGTTTCCCCGTAAGGGCATCACCTTTGAAAGGATGCATTATCAGGCTACTGTTCAAATTGTGAACGCTACACGGACCAACGGCATCAAGCGCTATATCCACATGAGTTCCCTGGGCACGCGTCCCAATGCCCGCTCACGCTACCATCAAACCAAATATAAGGCTGAGGAATATGTCCGCCGGAGCGGCCTTGATTTTACCATATTTCAACCTTCCGTCATTTTCGGCCCGAACGATAATTTCGTCAATCTATTCAAGCAGATGATGATAAAGACGCCTTTGGTTCCGGTAGTCGGCGATGGTCGCTATCAGATACAACCCGTAGATGTCCACACGGTGGCCCGGGCCTTTACACTGTCCCTTAAAGAGGAAAAAACTATCGGGAGGGTGTTTCAATTACCGGGGCGGGATCGGTTCACATTTAATGACATCCTGGATATGATGGCCCGGAGCTTGGGTAAGAAGATTATAAAAGCGCACGTGCCGGTCTGGCTGGTAAAAACTACAGCCTACTTCCTGGAAGGTCTGCGGGCTTTCCCCCTGACACGGGATCAGATTACTATGTTGCTGGAAGGAAATGTTGGAAACGACAGCACCTTCTATGAGGAGTTCGGCATTGCGCCTATTCCTTTTGAGGCGGGGATCAAATAATATATTCGGGGAGGTTAAAAGTGGTTATTGTGCCTCATTTTCTTCGCAATTGTCTTTAATGATATCCTTGACATTTTCCAGGGTATAAAAAATATCATGTATGGTCAGATGGGGATGCTCCTCACAAAATTCGTCGACAACTTCCAGGATGCGCTCCGCAAAGTCCTCATATTCATCGACCGTAAGGGCCTTTGCCGGTTCGGAGGCCAGGAGATGGTCAAGATCAATGCCGTGAAAACGCAGGAGTTCTTCTTTAATGGCCACAAGCCGCCTGCCCCGCCCCTTTTTAACTACTCTTTTATTTTTGATGCTTACTACCTTGGCCATAGGCTGACGCACTCCATATTGCAAGATTTTATTTATTCTAAACCATGACCTGCATAAAAACAAGTTTTTTCCTTACTTCTTCTTTCCTGTCCAACCCTGAAAAAGACCCGGCTGGAGCCACCCTTGATATATATGGCATTTCCCCGCCTTATGGCATCTCCGGCAGACTTCTACAGCCAGCCTTGGGTGATTCCGGCGATTTTCACATATGACAAAAGATTTGTCTTTTAGCATTTAGTTCAGATTGCATGCACCAATAGTCATTAATTATATGATAATTGCTTTCGGAAGTAATTGCTACGATGAATATATTTATTCAAGAAAAGAATTGATTTTAGCGAAACGTATTATAACAGATTAATCCATCACCCCACTTTTGGTTTCGTGGGGACGAAGTAAAAGAACAGGGTGACCGTGTCGTAAAAATTGACATAAGCCGCAAAAAAGCATAAATAAGAAGCGGCGTAAGGCCTGTCCTTTTTGCAATATATACCTAGGTGGAAGCAAAGTATGAAAATAAGTCTTAGCGAGAAACAGTATGTTATCGATTCCTTCACGATTAAAGACTCATGGCGAATGTTTCGCATTATGGCTGAGTTCGTGGATGGGTTTGAAACCCTGGCCGAGACCTATCCCGGCGTTTCTGTTTTTGGTTCGGCCCGCGTAACTCCAGGTAGTCAGACTTATAATATGGCCGAGAATATAGCCCGTCTTCTGGTTGAAAGCGGTTTTTCCGTGCTTACCGGCGGGGGGCCCGGAGTGATGGAGGCGGCTAACAAGGGGGCCGCAGAGGCTGGAGGCAAATCGGTTGGACTAAATATACAACTCCCCTACGAGCAGAAACCGAATCCCTATGCCAACATAAGATTAAACTTCAAATATTTCTTCATCCGTAAGGTGATGTTTGTAAAATATGCAGTGGCCTTCGTCTGTCTGCCGGGTGGATTTGGCACCCTGGATGAGTTCTTTGAGGCCTTGACCCTGATTCAGACCAATCGCATCAGGCCGTTTCCGGTGATTTTGGTGGACAGTTCTTATTGGAAAGGCCTCATAAGTTGGCTGGATAAGCGTATGTGCGTTGATTGCATGATCACCCCCGAAGACCTGAAGGTTTTCAAGGTCGTGGATACGGCCGAAGAGGTTGTGGATGTTGTGAAGAGAACAATTATTGTATGATTAAGTGTGACGGCTTGTTAAAAAGCTTTTTCACCGCTGAGTACGCGGAGTCCGCAGAGAAAAAATATAGACTATTCAATATGTTATCTCCGCGTTTTCTGCGACCTCTGCGGTAATTTTTCCTTTTTACAAGTTCATCAAGTGGGCGTTTTGCTGAATTCTATATGGGCTTCTCCGGGCAAGAGATCGGCCTGACCATCAATGTTAATGCCCATGCCACGCCGGGTTTCCAGATGAAAAAGTTCCCCGCGCTTTCTATTTAACAGGTAGGCGGCCACATCTACAGGGACGCGGACCTGAACCCCACTCACATCGCCACGACTCAGGCCGGCCTGAATACGGCGCAGGACAGCTATGGCCTGGGCCTCAACAGAACGCACTATACCGCGCCCCTGGCAGTGGCTGCATGTTTTGTAGCTGCCCATGATTATAGGTGAGCGAATCTTCTGGCGCGTTAATTCCAGGAGGCCGAACTTGGATATCTTGCCGATCTCGATTTTAGCCTTATCCTTCTTCAGACTATCGCGAAACCCTTTTTCTAAAGCGCGTTGATGTGTTGCCTGCCGCATATCTATAAAATCAACAACTATTAAACCGCCCAGATCCCTTAGGCGGAGCTGCCTGGCAATCTCTTCTGCCGCCTCCATATTAGTCTTAAAGGCCGTTTCTTCCGGTTCCTTTTCCCGCACGGAGCGACTCGAGTTTACATCAATAGCAACCAAGGCCTCGGTGGGATTTACGACTATCGAGCCACCGGACGGGAGGTTTACCTTGGATTCATATATCTTCTCAATCTGGGCCTCCAAATTATAACGAGAAAAGATAGGCCCCGGATCCTTATAGAGTTTTACCAGCGGGTAATGCCTCGGCGAGATGATGCGCATGAAATCACGTATCCGGTCAAATGATTCCTTATCATCAACCAGTATCTCGCATGTATCTGAAGAAAAATAATCACGTAACGACCGGATAATAAGATACTCTTCCTTGTAAATAAGGGCAGGGGCAGGCAGAGTTTGTCCTTTGTCTTTTATGTCTTTCCATAAGCGCAGGAGATATTGCAGATCTTTAGACAGCTCCCTCTTGGTGGTTTCCAGGCTCGCTGTACGCACGATAAAACCAATACCTTCCGGCAGCTCAAAATCCTTCATAATTTCCTTAAGTTTTTTGCGCTGTTCTTCGTCTTCTATCTTACGGGATACCCCGGCGCTGCTACTGCCGGGCAAGAGCACCAAATACCGTCCGGGAAGGGATAGGTAAGTTGTCAATGCCGCCCCTTTTTGCCCGGCCGCCTCCTTGACCACCTGCACCAGCATCTCCTGCCCTTTTTCGATCAGGTCTTGAATGCGTAGTTTTTCACCCTTTTCACCCGGCGTCTCTACCCCGTAATATTCGGGATGGATCTCCGATAGGGACAAGAAACCGTTTTTTTCTCCGCCGTAATCTATAAAAGCCGCCTGGAGGCTGGGCTCAATGGATACCACCTTGCTCTTATATATGTTGCCCCTGGTAACCTCATGGCCGATGGTCTCGATATGAAAGGCCTCCAGCTTACCGTCTTCTACTAAAGCTATCCGGCATTCCTCACTGGCCTCTGCATTTATAATCAGCTTTTTTCCTGGTTTCCTTGACATGCGTACGCCTTTTAAGTCTTTCTTTTATTATGAGGCCATGGTCCTGGCCTTGTAATGGTTGACCTGGTACATAAAGGCCTCTAACCGGGTGCGGGTATTGGTCGACTCCTGTCCGTCGTAGGAGATACTTAAGAAAGGAATGTTGTTATTCTGCTCCCGGAACCGTTTTAAGATAGTGCTGACTATAGTGCCCGGCATGCAGGTAAAGGGCATGACGTTTACTATTCCGCTGACATTTTTCTTCAAATAGTCATGGGCCTTGCCCACGCTGAGTACGGCCTCGCCTTCAAAGGAAGAATCAATATACGGCTGGGCGTAAGACAGGATATCCGGTATGCTCGGTTCCGGAGAATTCCGCAGGGCCCCGTCAAACACCGCGCAAAGGGTGTGTTCATCCTTGAGCTGGAAGCGTTCTTCCATGGCCAACCGTAAAAATTGCTTGAGCCCCTGCTCACGGCGGCTCTTTCTCTTGGCTGTAAAATTAATATAAAGAATCCATTCGCTTATGGTCGGCAGCCAGGCCTCACCGCCCAAGGCCTCGATCTGCTGCACAAGATTTTCGTTAGAAAATTTATTAGAACGTATGTATATCTCACCGACAATGCCTAAAACCGGCTTTTCTCTGTAGCCATTTAAGGCCACACCCTCAAAAT
Organism: Thermodesulfobacteriota bacterium; assembly: GCA_031082315.1. Classification (NCBI taxonomy): domain Bacteria; kingdom Pseudomonadati; phylum Thermodesulfobacteriota; species Thermodesulfobacteriota bacterium. Next base: position 387,426 of record JAVHLC010000001.1, on the reverse strand, counting down.
CCTTCCGCGCCTGACGCAAGACCGAAGTGAGATTTTTTCTTTCCTTTATAGCCTGGCAGACCTGACCAAGCGCATGTCGATAGACCGCCCCAGCCTGTCCCTTTCGCTTTTCGTATGGCCGGGTTTCCCGCAGTTTCTTTTCTAAAAGGTCAACAGCGACCATACCTTGCCATCCCAGGCGGGTGAAATTACCGCCAACCATGCCCAGCCGGTCGTAAAAGCTTTCGTCTTGATTGGGCGCAAAAATGGGCACCTGGGGAAACCCCAGAGAGTCCAAAATCATACGGTGAAACCGATGATACTGGCCAAAACGGCAAGGGCCGTTTCCGGATGGCATGAAAAAGGCCGAATGGTCAGGGTCAAAACCCGTGCGCTGCACCATCTTTGCCATGTCCCCGGTGGTGAGTATGAAGGGATAACATTCCTTGCTGGAGGTTAATTTGCGCCCCAACTGCAAGGTCTCCTCGTCAGACTCCGGTAAAACCTCGGATTCTACTCCGCAGGCCTCAAATGCAGCGGCTATGGCATAGGCATGGTCGGCCATCGGTGGAAGATAAATCTTCCGCCATTCCAGCCCGACTTTTCGAATTACAGAAGGCTCTTCTTTAGCAGGCTCGGGTCTTACGCACTTCAGGCTGTCCAGATAAGCCTCTAGGCGGGTCAACGCGCCGGCATCGGCGCTATGTTCATCTATCTCTATTTCCAGATACGGCTTGCCGCGCAGTCTTTCCCTAAAGAAGGGAAGGATAAAGGAATCCGGACCACAGGCAAAATAGGTCAGGCATACGGCAAAAAGGTTGGGGTTTTCCCGAATTAACTCCGCGGCAGTAAGGATTCTTTGTCCGTATCGCCAGTACATAAACCGGGCTGATTCCACATCTATATCGTCTGTAGGAAGAAAATCCATGGGAATGGCCAGGACTCCCAACTTTTTCAGTTTACGCGCGATATTGAGATTAATCCCCGGATCGTATGCCGTATAAGGACGCCCGATTATGACTACAGCCTTTTCATCGGGGGCAAGGGAATTGAGGACTTCCCGCCCGCGCATTTCGAGGCGGCGGTAGAACTCGGCCTGGGCCTCTTCTGCCGCACGACAGGCCCGGGATACTGCGAAAGGAGAAATCCCCAGATCGGCAACCATCTTGCGCAATATCCGGCGAACATCTTTGCTCTCCCGTCCAAATCGCAATACCGGCTGCAAGACCCGTATATTTTGCCTGCTAAAGTCGATAGCCGATTGCATAATATAGGGCAGGGCCTGGTTGTACGGGCAGACAAACCCATGGTCAAAGGGGTCTTCTTTCGGTTTCATCTCTATAATGCTGGGCAAGAAGAGGAAATCAACGCCTTTTTCTATAAGATTGAGGACGTGCCCGTGGGCTACCTTTATAGGGTAACAGGTCTCAGACACAATCTGCTCCAGGCCTTTGTGTATCATCTGTTTGTGTGTGGGTTCGGACAGGACTACAGTAAAGCCCAAGGCCGAAAAAAAGGCCTGCCAGTACGGAAAAAGTTCATACATATAGAGGGTGCGCGGGATACCCACCCGGCCCCGTTCACCCGCCTTAGATACTCCCTCGCCGGATTTAAAAAGCCATTCATCCCTCTCTTTAAACAGGTCCGGGAGGTGCGCGCCTTTATCCGACCGCTGGTCCACATCATATTTTTCGCAGCGGCTGCCGTAGAATAGCGGACGTTCACCTTCAATAGATACCTTTTTGATCTCGCAGTGGTTCGGGCAGCCAGCACACTCAAAGGAATCTGTCGTATAGTTTCGTTCGCTCAGCATAAAGCCCTTGAATCGGCCTTTTTCCCAGGTTCGTTCCCTCTGGGCCAGGATGGCTACGCCTATAGCCCCGGTTACCTCATGGTGCTCAGGAACGGTAATCTCCCGGTCCAGGACACCTTCAAAGGCGGCCACAATGCCCAGGTTGGCCGCGGTTCCGCCCTGATAAAAGATGCGCTTGCCGATCTTCCTGTCTTCTACGACTTTATTCAGGTAATTTTGTACTATGGCGTAGGAAAGCCCGGATACCAGGTCAGCCCTGGAGGCGCCCCCCTGTTGATAATGCACTATATCCGATTTCATAAAGACGGTACATCTTTCCCCCAGGGGGACGGGCGTTGAGGATTCAAGGGCAAGCCTGCCAAATTCATTCCGGATGGAGATACCCAATTGCTCGGCCTGTTCTTCCAGAAAAGAGCCGGTTCCCGCCGCACAGACCTTGTTCATCTGGAAATCAACGATGGCTCCGTTCTGCAGGCTTATATATTTTGAATCCTGCCCGCCTATTTCAAAAATAGTATCCACCTGTGGGTCAATATCAGCGGCCGCCGTGGCCTGGGCAGTGATTTCATTGACGACGATGTCCGCTCCGACAAAGTCGCCGGTGAGATAGCGCCCGGATCCCGTGGTCCCGGCCCCGATAATCTCCACCTGGTTGCCGATCTCCTCTCCTATCTCCTTCAGACCCCGCTTGACGGCATCGAGCGGCCGGCCGGCCGTCATGAGGTAGCGTTTGGCCAGAACCCGCCTCTCTTCATCGATCACTACTACATTGGTGCTTATGGACCCCACATCTATTCCCAGAAACGCCTTGATTTTCTGGACTTTTGGATCCTTATAGATGTGTCCCGCGGGCACCTTATGTTCCGGGTCGGCCAGGTGTAACGGATTATGATACCGGATATCCGTTTTTCTCTCCCCTATAAACCTGAGAAGAGGTTCCAGGCCCTGGAATTTATGTACATAAGCCGGGTCTTCCAGTGTCAGGAGGATGGCGCCCACAGCACCCATGGAGAGGAAATGCCGGGGTATGATCAGCTCTCCTTTTTCAAGTCCCAGGATGTCCGTAAAGGCCCGGCGTACGCCCAGATTCGCGGCCACCCCACCCTGAAAGGAGATAGGCTTATGAAATTTTTTGCCCTTGCCGATGTTACCCTTCAGGTTACGGGCCATAGCGTAGCAGAGGCCGGCGACAATGTCGTACACCGGCGTGGCTTCCTGCTGCAGATGTATCATATCGGATTTGGCAAAGACACTGCAACGGCCGGCAATGCGCGGTGGGGCCTTTGATTCCAGGGCGAGGCGGCTGAACTCCTCAATAGACAGGCCGAGCCGCGAGGCCTGTTGATCCAGGAAAGACCCTGTACCCGCCGCGCAAAGGGTGTTCATGGCAAAGTCTTCTATTTCCATGCCGGCGGGCGTGTTCTTCAGGAGAATCAGTTTGGAATCCTCGCCGCCCATCTCGATTACCGTTCGTACTTCCGGATGGTAAAAGGATATGGCCCGGGCCTGGGCAATAATTTCATTGGTAAAGTTAGCTCCTAACAGTTTGGCCAGGAGGCCGCCACCTGATCCGGTAAACGAAACGGTCTTTATGCCCTCCACAGGAAAGCGGGAAAACACGCCTGTTAATGCACGGGCCACCGTTTCCAGAGGTTGTCCCTTGGTCCGGGTATATTCCTCCAGGAGAACCTCTTTATCATCATTCATGATGACCGTATTTGCGCTGGCTGACCCGACATCTATTCCTAAGTGTAGCCTATCACTCATAAGCGCTTCCTCCCTAAATCGAGGTTAAGCTCAGGGATGATATAAAAGACGCGCCGGTCATATGTCTTACATTGTGCCCGATGCTTCTTGATTAAAGACTCCATAACGGCTGAGATATCATCCGGTGAGACATTCAACAAACCGCAAATATCCTCTTCCGTGCAGGGCCTTCTGGCCAGCATGGCCAGTATTTCGCTTTCCACAAGAGGGCGGAATCCCTGTTGAATACGGCGCTTAAAGTCAACAATAACCTCCGCTCTTTCTCCCAAGACTTCCCTGATGGTCTCCAGCCGGGCGCTGCTTAAGGGTGCGGCATAGTTTTCAGCCGGCGGTCTATCCACGGTGTTCAATTGGATGCGGTCCGGCTGAATGGCCTGGAGAGCCTTCCGCAGTTCCTCTACCTCTTCCGGGCGGTCATTGATGCCCTGCACAAAGAGTATTTCCAGCCAGATCTGCCCCGTATATTCCTGGCGGAGGTCTTTAAGTCCGCTGATAATCTGTTCTATGCGGATGGAGCGGACAGGCCGGTTGATACGCCGAAAGGTCTCCGGTCTTACCGCATCCAGCGAAGGCAGGACAACATCCGCTTTAAGCAGCGCCTGTCTTACCTCCGGGAGATGGAGAAGAGAGCTGTTGGTTATTACCGCCACCGGTTTAGGTGATACATCTTTCAGCCTGGAGACTATGTCTCCTATCTTACTATGGAGGGTCGGCTCCCCTGAGGCCGTAACCGTCACGTAGTCTATTTTTGCTGCTTCGGACTGTAAGTAGTTTTCAGCCTCTTTTAACACCTCGGAAGTTGAGACATACTCCTTCCGCTTGGCGGTACGGAGCGTAGTCCGGCCAATCTCGCAATAGATGCAATCAAATGTGCATATCTTGGGCGGAAGTAAATCAATACCCAGGGAAAGACCAAGTCGCCGGGAAGAAACCGGGCCGAACAGAAAGGCCATGACCTAAAAACACCCCAGTTGACATTGTACAATCTTTATATTGAGTTCGTCTATGAGCCTGCCGACTTCTTTGGGTGACACACCGGCCTCTTCAGCCAGTTTACAGGCTACCGCGCAGGCTATGCGGTTGTTTACTGCGGCGGCGCGTATCTTGTCCTTCAACTCTTCTGTTTTCATGGGCGCTTCTTTTTACTCCACAAAATGGTTTTAATAGCTACAAATTTACGCTGTACATTCCCTGCCTGTCAAGTCAATTGTGGAAAACATAATAAACCTAGCTGGAGTTTCCTGAGTTTTTAGGGGAGCCCTATGGTTCTGAGCGAAACTTGCTGGAGCAGCGGGGTACCAATCGAGGGCGAGCAGAAAGGGGAAGGCCAGCCCTTTAGTGGCTGGAAGGGGCAAGCATTCCCCACCTGCGAGTCCCGAAAGGGTCGCTGCGCAAGCCGTGAAGCGAAGAGACTAGGGGTTCACTTAATAAATGCAAACTTATCATTAAGATTACAGTATTATGAGAAAACACCTCTAACCACTCAGGAAACTCCAGTAAACTTGGCACGGAAACTTTCATCCCGCCCGTTATGCGCCCATGATCTTGCTTCGAAAAATAAAGAATACGGCTCCCAATAGACAGAGACCCGCCCAGAAGTAGTCCATGGATAGCTTCTCTCTCATATAAAGAACAGAAAATGGCGCGAAAACCGTCAGCGTAACCACCTCCTGCATAATCTTGAGCTGCCCGACCGTCATGACTTGGTGCCCAATTCGGTTTGCGGGAACCTGAAGGAGATATTCGAAAAAAGCGATCCCCCAACTTACAACTACGGCAATAAGCCATGATCTTTGGTTCAGGCTTTTGAGGTGGCCATACCAGGCAAGGGTCATAAAGACATTACTGAAACAGAGCAAGATCAGTGTCGTAGTATAGTTGTTCATGGCTTCTCATTCCTGTTTTGACACACAGGCGTTAACCAGGGCATCCCTCTTGCTGGTACGGAGTCCGGTCAAATGATTTGTTCGCCTCGGTTATCTTCTTCTCAAATAGTTTTTCAATTCTCGATAATAGTTTTCGTGAGGACCAATCATAATCAATTCCAGATCATTACCAATCATTCTGTACGAGAGCAGATACTGAATCGTCTTGATTCTGAATTTATGGACATAAACACCACGGAGATCGCCCGTCTTTTCTTCTCCAACAGACGGATTTTGCATTATCTTTTCGATTTCCTGATCTAATATGCTCTTTTCGATTTCAGAAAATAGCTTGACTCTTTTTTCGAAGGACCTTGACTGGTAAACTTTCATCTGCTATCGCCCGAATACATATTCTGATTTGTCACCTTGTTCCAATTCTTCTATTCCTATTAGGATCTCTTTGATAAGGCTGTAGGTCAGGTCCGGGTTTTCCTCGGCACACTTGCCGATTTTCGCCCAGTGTTCGATTTGGCCGGTTATGGATCTGTGGTCGATGCGGCTATATTTTTTTGCTTCGCTGACCAGTTCGTCTGATATTCTCACCGGAATAGGCATAAAAAGTACCTCCGTCACTTCGGGTTATGAATTCTTTGGTTACATCTTATCATGGAAGTAGCAAAATGCAACAATATGTATACGTAATGCTATGTGGAAAAGGCGAACAGATGAATTCACCCTCCACGGTCGTCCGGAGCTTACGGGCTATTTTCTGAAAAGCTCCTCGTCCCCGACCCTCTCGTAAACCTTCACGTCAACAAAGACCGGCAGGCCGTCCCTTATCTCTATCTTGTAAATCCCGTCGTCGTTGGGAAGGAGAATAGTCCTGGCCAAGCGTAAAACCCGGCACTTCATCGTTGCACCTCCATGAGTGCACGTCTTATTTCTCAACACATTGCGGTGTTCATAGTGTCTTGGCTTTTTGGACGGTGTGTTTTTAGGCCTGTGGTATGAGTTTCACAATTGGAGAGAGAGGTCAGCAAAAAATGCCTACTCGGACGGCTTACGGCGGTCGATGAGGCAGCAACAATCAGGCGGTAAAAAACATCTGATCCTAATCACGTTGACATGCAACAAAGATTCTCCTATATTGGCCACATAAAAAGGGGATATTGATCAAGGCTGATTAACGGCACATACTGATAATCATGCCGTGCCGATTCATCTCATTCAACAAAGAATAATGGATCATCTTACGACGAAAGTGAAAGTGCGTGTAACCACACTCCTTAACGTATAATGTTGCAGTTAAGCGATCATGGGAAAGAAAGAAATAATAAGAATCATCAGAAACCGCAAGCCTGAGCTGGAATCCCATTACGGAGTTCAGCGGCTCGGCTTGTTTGGCTCCTATGTTAGGGAGAAGCAGAGCAAGAGGAGTGATATCGATATACTCGTCACATTCAACCGTGATATCGACCTCTTCGACTTTTTGGACCTACGTGAATATCTCGAAAGCCAGCTCAATATCAAAGTTGATCTGGTCATGGAGTCCGCTCTCAAGCCGGCCATTGGTAAACGTATCCTGTCCGAGGTCGAATATGTCTAAAGGGCGGGAGATATCCGATTACCTCGATGATATTGTAACTGCTATTGCCGACGCCGGGGAGTTCACCCACGGAATGTCTTACGAGATGTTTGCAGCGGACAAGAAGACGGTCAACGCCGTGATCAGGTGTCTCGAAGTCCTCGGCGAAGCAGCCAAACACATTCCGACATCATTTAGAAAAAAACATCCCGATATTCCCTGGAGTAAAATGGCTGGCATGCGGGACGTTCTCATCCACGACTACATGGGGGTTGACCTGAAGACCATCTGGAAGGTTGCCCAAGAGCGTTTGCCGGAATTGAAGCCCATGCTCGAAGGATTAAAACCTGCAAAGAACGATTAAACGGCATTGCCCCCCTTATAGGCGTTAATGGGACAATGTTGCGGTCAGCAAAAAATGCCTATTCGGGCGGCTTACGGCGGTCGATAAGGTAGTTGCTGCCTTCCATGGATTTGAGGTGCTTTTTAATCTGTGTGGCGGCCTCGGCCACCTCACCATAATGGCGAAAGCGGTTATTATGATTGGAAACAACGGCTATAGAAAGGCTGGGCAGCGGGAAATGCTGTTCGTTCCCCTGCCTGTCCCTGGCCACAAAACAATTCCTCTTGAGATCGTCTTTGTCCACTAAATTTTTCACCAGGGCATCAAAGCTGGATATAATCTTTTCACAGACCTGTGTTGCCCGGTCTGAAGGCACCATGAAGCTAAAATCATCTCCGCCCACATGGCCCGCAAAGACCTTGCGGGTATCTGTCTCGCGCAGGATGTTGGTAAGCAGCATGGCTACCATACGTATTACTTCATCCCCGCGCGAAAAGCCGTACCGGTCATTATACGGCTTGAAATTGTCAATATCCACATAGCCTATGGCCACTTCTTCGCCCGCATCCAGGGCGGCCTGGATGGTCTTTAAGATGGAGGTATTGCCAGGCAATCTGGTCAGAGGGTTATTGTCAAAGACCCGTTGCATCCTTTCGAAACACAGCGACATCCTGGCAAAAAGTTCTGTATAATCAATAGGCTTGCTGATAAAATCATCGACCGGATATTGTTCCCATTCGATGCCTGTGGATATAGCTTCTCTGGAAAGGGCGATAATAAATGGTATATGGGCACAGTATATGCCCCCTTTTACAGCCTGAAGCATCTCTAATTCCACCTTATCCTGCATATCAGCCATGACGAGGATTAGGTCCGGAGGATCATTGAAGATGGTATCCATGGCCTTCTTGAAGGTGGGGCTGGAAATTATTTGATACCCTTTGGCATCAAAAAGGTATTCTTGTTCTTTACCGGGTTTATCACCCTTGCCTATTATTAGGACTCGATGGCGGGCGGGCATTTTTCACCTAAGTTCTGAATCTCAAAGCTAAACCCCCTTAGCTCCACAAGAACCTCCTCGGCCTCGGCTATGAGGCCGGGCAGATCATCTTCCCGGAGGGTCAAGGCCGCCCAGGCATTATGATCCAGGGCCGGGACCCATTTGTCGCCGCCAAAACCAAAACCCCTGGCCCGGACCAGGACATCGGCTACATGGACGATAGCCGTGCTCACATAATGATTGGCGCTTTTTTTGGGTTCGTGGTGGTAAGCGATGGGTTCGGCCAGCCTGTCCGGAAGGTTCCAATGCCGGCAGAGCCTTTGTCCCACCTGGGTATGGTTAATCTTAAGTATTCGCTGCTCTGCCTCATAAAGAGAGATGTTTTCGCCCAGTATGGCCTCGTCCAGGACGGCGGCCTCTTCGGCCAGGTTTTCCCTGATCACCACCTTGCCGATATCATGCAGAAGCGCTGCCGTGGATATTTCCTCGGGATCGTTAATACTCAGCCGCCGGGCGATTACATTAGCGATGGCCGCACATCCCAGGGAATGTTCCCAGAGACCAACCACCGTCTTTTCCATGGCCTCGAAAATAGAGGCGCTCAACACCAGGCTCCGCACCACATTAAATCCTAAAAGGATGACGGCGCTGCTTACCGTAGAGATGCGCCCGGGAAACCCGTAGAATGCTGAATTGACCAGTTTAAGGAGTTTTGCCGCCAGGATCTGATCCTTGGCGATAACGCGTCCGATCCGGTCGGCAGAGACCGAGGGGTCTTCGACCATCTGGGTTAACTTAGAGACAATGCCCGGCAGGGTTGGCAGGGCCTTTGTCTGCCTGAGTTTTTCCCTGAACCCGGCAATTTTTTCCTCGTCCCACTCTATTGCCATGAAGTTACGATCAGATCCTTTATTATTTCCTTTACGCGCATGAGGAGGGGGTCGCCTGCCCTGGGGCGAAATCTTTCCTCAAGGTCGGCCAATTCTTCTTCCTGCGTCTTTTCACCTTCCTCGGCAATGGGGTGTCCCTCCACTGTTATGGTCTGAACCCCCAATCTCTTTAATCGTTCGATCAAGGCCTCAGACAGCACGGTTCCTTTCCCGCAAAGGATTATGCCGTCTTCGCGGAGGATATCCCGGGCCAGGGACATGCCGGAAGTAGCAAGAGTTAACGGGATGGTCTGCATGGGCGATAATACCTTTTTCGTAACGGTTTAGTTTTCATCCGAAAACTATCGTTTTCGGATTCAAGCTTTCAGCGATCAGCTTTCAGCCGTCAGCAAAAAAATAAGATAAACAACATCTTAAGCTGAACGCTGATAGCTGACTGCTGACCGCTCCATCCAGAAAACCCCGGTTTTCTGGATGGAAACTACTTAACGCCAACCGGCATAAACATGGTCAACCTTTTTTTGTTTGCTGCCAAACGTGGCGCCCGTCTCTCCTTTGATAAACTGAAAAAACGCCGGGGCAATTTTTTCGTCGGTCGCATTTTCCAGGAGTTGACATAGACCCCTATCTCCAATGTGCCTTTGCAGTATAGTACGCAATATGTTGAAAACACACCGGGAGGCCTGACTTTTTGGCCTTTCCAGCAGTACGGGCACAAGATAATGCACCACGTTTTTAACTTCCCGGTCAAAGGAGATGCCGGGTAAGGGCAAAATATTTATAGAGAGATTTTGTCTGGCAATTTCGGCAATGCGGGTTGAAATATTGCCATCAGCGCCTGCCTCTATCATATTGACAACCAGGTAGGGGCAAAACTTATCCATTTTCTCCTGCAGGAAAAGCCCCCAATCCGTATCTCTTTCCCGGACAAGAGCCAATAGCTCATCGATGCGTTTTATGCGGCGGTGGTCGGAAGAGGCGGTGGCTTCAAAGATCAACCCCTTAAACTCGTTAATGCGCCCCGGCAGCTTCCTTGCTTCTTCTGGTCTCAGGATATCAAAAATATTCTTGTTGAGGTAGCGGAGCAGACTGACCTTTATAAAATTATAGACATCCAGGACAGAGCTCGGTTCCGGTGAGGTCACGGCTATCCGCTCATCTGCGGCCAAAAAGAAGTCCACCATGTTATAGGAGGTATCTCCGCCCAAATCGATGACCACATAATCAGCCGGCAGACCTTGCAAGTCCTTAATGAGCTTTTTCTTTTGCGCCGTTAGGATGTTGGCCATGCCCAGGTTGGAACTATCCCCGGCTATGATTTTCAGATTCTTAACCGCCGTATCCAGGCAGAGTTCGTTTAATGGCTTCCCGTCTTTAAAATAGTGCTGCAGGGTGAGCGGCGGGAACTTTACCCCCAGGTGGAGATGTAAGTTGGCCCCGCCCAGGTCCAGATCCACGGCAATGACCCTTTTACCCAGCGATGCCAGGCCGGCGCTCAGATTTGCGGAAACAATGGTCTTCCCTATGCCTCCCTTGGCGCCGCCCACGGCAAATATCAGCTTGCGTTGGGGGGCGGCGCTTTGCTCTGCGACATCAGGCGTAACCTTCCTTTTAAATTGGGGCCACGGGATATCTTCTCCCCTTTCGCGTGCCGTTTCCAAGTAGCCGTTTAAAAACTCATGGGCCTGCTGGATGCGTATAAAACGCTCATGCCTGTTGCGGCGAAAGCTCTCGGGCAAGTTATGGATGAGGTCGGGATGGCATTGCATGACCTTTGTGCGAAAGGCCTTTTTGAGGGTTTCGGTATCAAGCGATGTCAGAAAGGCCGGCGATTCCAATTGCTCTTTTGGAAAAAGCACAGATAGCGCATAATAGAGTTTTACACTATCTCTGGACATAATTCTTCCTCCGGGATGTGAGATACTAGTTATCAATATCTTTTTCGGCTATTTATTTCTTTTCTTTAGGGTTCATTTGACTTTGTTTCATCCTCCTTGTATAAATTAACCACAGGACCGGGAGAAAACTAACTGGTTTTTCATCCGGAAATTACTGTTTGCGGCTTCACGCTATCAGCTGTCAGCAAAAAACCAGGACAAACAACATATTGAGCTGAATGCTGAGCGCTGACAGTTTCATCCGGAAACTTTGGGTTTCCGGATGAACACTAACTATATGTAATTCGGGAGATCTTATGAGGATAAGAAAGGCCGTTATTCCGGTAGCCGGACTGGGTACCCGTTTCCTGCCGGCTACAAAGGCGATCCCCAAGGAGATGCTGACCATCGTTGACCGGCCTACCATCCAGTACATTGTGGAAGAGGTGGTGGCCTCCGGTATAGAACAGGTCATTATGGTCACCGGCAGTGGCAAGTCTGCGATCGAAGACCACTTTGATTATTCCTATGAACTGGAGACGATCCTGGAACAGAGAAAAAAGTGGACGCTTCTGGAAGAAGTCAAAAAAATATCTAATTTGATCGAGATTACCTCTGTCAGGCAAAAGCGGCCATTGGGTCTGGGTCATGCGATACTATGCACAAAAGACCTGGTGGGCAATGAACCGTTTGTTGTAGTCCTGGGTGACGACCTGGTGGATGCCTCCATTCCCTGTACCCAGCAATTATTGAATGTCTTTAATGAATTTCATAAGCCGATAGTAGCTGTCTATCCCGTGCCGAAAGAAGAGGTTCATAGCTATGGTATAGTCGAAGGGACGGAGATCAAAGAACAGACCTATAGGGTGACAAAGATGATGGAAAAACCGGCCCCGGGAACAACAGATTCAAATCTGGCTATTATCGGACGGTATATCCTGACGCCTGATATATTTACCATCCTGGAAAACACGCCAACAGGACATGGCGGAGAGATCCAACTTACTGATGCCCTTATGGAGCTGGCGCGCCAAAATCAGATATACGCCTACCGTTTTGCCGGCCGGCGCTATGATGCCGGGGACAAATTTGGCTATATTCAGGCTACGCTGGCCTATGCCCTGAAACACCCGGAGATTGGCCCAAGGGTCAGAGAATACCTGCAAAAGGAACTATGCCGCGGCTAAAATGGCCCTGATCATTGAAGCAGCCCCAACCTTGCCTGTCTTCAAGACCTTCCACTATCTTGTCCCGGCTGAATTGGAGAAGCGCATACAACCTGGCCTGCGTGTACTTATCCCCGTAGGGTTACGTGCTGTCACCGGTTATGTACTGGGTACGGTCGCCTCTTCAGACCGGCCGGAACTGAAAGAGATCCTGGACATACTGGATGAGCGCCCCCTCTTTCCTCCCGGCCTCCTTCGCCTTTTTGAGTGGATGGCGCGCTATTATCATTATCCCCTGGGTAAGGTGATAGAGTTGGCCCTGCCGGCCGGCCTGAATGTCTCCAGCCGGCGATTGCTGATTCTTACCGGGACCGGTCGCCGCGCCCTGGCCGCAGATACGCCGGGGTGTAACGAAGAGGATGCCTCTCCGGAGATCCTCTCCGTCTTGAGTCTTTTTCGTGGAGAAAAACCGGTCTCGCTCCCGGATATTGAAAAAATTTCCCCCGGCGCTGGCCGCCATTTAATACCCGGCCTGGTTGATAAAGGCCTCCTCGCCTGGAAAGAGGTCGTGGAACGACCGCGCACCAGACTTAAAGAGGAGCGCATGGTAAGGCTCACCGGAAAAGCTTCGGAAAAGCCCTTATCCGGCGATGAAGAGGCTATCCTTACCTATCTGCGGGAGCAAGGAGAGGTTCCTGTAAAGAGACTGGGGGCCTCCATGCCCCACCTGACAAAGAGATTGAAAAAACTGGAGAAGTCCGGCCTTATCTCCTTCTCCAGGGCTATTATTTACAGAGATCCATTTAGCGCCGAGGGCTTCTGGTATAGACGTCCTACCGCCCTGACGGCCGAACAGAAACAGGCCGTTGAAGATATCACCAGGGCCCTCTCCAGCCATGAATTTTCTGCCCATATCCTCCACGGGGTCACGGCAAGCGGAAAGACAGAGGTGTACCTGCGGGCCGCCGAAGCTGCCCTGGCTCAAGGAAAGGACTGCATAGTTCTTGTCCCTGAGATCGCTTTGACTGCCTATCTGGAGGCGGCCTTCATCTCATGTTTCGGGGATAAGGTCGCCGTCCTGCACAGCGGCCTATCCCCCGGCGAAAAACTTGATCAATGGATGCACATACTGGGAGGAACGGCCCGAATAGTCATCGGCGCCCGTTCGGCTGTGTTTGCGCCTCTTTCCTCCCTGGGCCTGATCGTGGTGGATGAGGAACACGACAGCTCCTATAAGCAGGAAGACAAGCTCCGTTATCATGGCCGGGATGTGGCCGTAATGCGTGGCCGTCTGGAGAAGGCGGTAGTTATTTTGGGTTCGGCCACTCCCTCCATACAAAGCATATTTAATGTAAAATCAGGACGTTATGGATACCTGGCGCTGACCAAGCGGGTTGAGGAGAGGGCGTTGCCGGAGATGTCTGTTATCGATATGCGCAACCCCGGGTCACAGACCGGGGCCGGCAGGGAGATCTTTTTCCCGGAACTCCTTGATGCCATAGAAGATAACCTGCAAAAGAGGGAGCAAACCCTTATCTTTCTTAACCGTCGGGGCTACTCGCCTTCTATGCAATGCAACTCCTGTGGTCAGGTCTTGATTTGCCCTAATTGTAGTGTTTCTCTGACCCATCATCTCTCTGAACAGACCCTCCTTTGCCATTATTGTGGCTATTCAGTCCCGGCGCTTCCGGCCTGTCCGGCCTGTGGTGGTATTAATGTCAGATCGATTGGCTGGGGGACGGAACGTATTGAAGCGGAACTAAAAACGCTTTTCCCGGAGGCGCGTATAGCCCGTCTGGATCGGGATACAACCACCCGGAAAAGGGCGCACCATGCTATTTTGCGAGCTGTTCAAAAGAGGGAGATAGATATCCTGGTAGGCACACAGATGGTGACCAAGGGGCATGATTTCCCTTATATCACCCTGGTTGGCGTGGTTTCCGCCGACCTGTCTCTGAACCTGCCGGACTTTCGGGCGGCGGAAAAGACCTTCCAACTTTTAGCTCAGGTGGCAGGCCGGGCCGGTCGAGGGGAAAGGCCGGGAAAGGTTATAATACAGACCTATAATCCGGATCACTACAGTATTGTTAAGGCCAAAGGGCACGATTTTCCGGGATACTATGAGGAGGAGATTGCCCTTCGCCAGGCACTCAGGTATCCACCTTTTGTACGCCTGATTAACCTCTTGCTGGAAAGCAACGGCCAAATCAAGGTCAAGGATTATGCCCGGGAGATGAGCCTACGGGCGCATGCACTTTTGCAAAAAAACAGGGATTGGCTGGATACCGTGGAAATCCTTGGGCCGGCCCCGGCGCCGCTCTTCAAAATAAGGGGGAAGTTCCGGTATCAGATGTTTTTGAAGGGTCTCCGGGTCGGGCCGCTACATGCCTACACTAATGGTCTTCTCGAATATCTTAAGGCAAAACCTCCCGTCTCAGGGGTCAAATTGATTATAGACGTTGACCCCGAAAGCATGTTATAAATAGCTTATAGTGCCCAGCACTCAGTAAACAGCTAGGCAGAGGTGAATTTTCCCTGAAAGCTGACCGCTGATGGCTGATAGCTACGTGAATTTTATGGCTATACGCAAGATTATTACCTACCCACACCCGGTTCTAAAAGAAGCGGCGGAGCCGGTGAAGAAGATAACGTCTGAGATTCTGGCATTAGTTGCTGACATGGCGGACACCATGTATGCGGCTCCGGGAATTGGACTGGCCGCTAACCAGATCGGTGTCCTGAAAAGGGTCCTTGTCTTTGATTTGTCCAGGGAAGGCGAAAATAAGAAATTAACCGCCTTGATTAACCCGGAGATCATCTGGGCAGAAGACGAGACCACCTATGAAGAGGCCTGTTTGAGTGTTGTTGACTATTCTGCCGAGGTCAGGCGCAGCGCCCGGGTCAAGGTGAGGGCCTTGAATCTCGAAGGGCAGCCGGTAGAGGTCGAGGGCGATGGGCTCCTGGCCATCTGTCTTCAGCACGAGATCGACCACCTGAACGGCATACTTTATATCGACCGCATCAGCAGCCTCAAAAGGTCACTCTACAAACGTCGCCTCAAAAAAATCCTTAAGGTAGAAGCATTATGAACCCGCCGCGTTGGCGGGTAGTCTTCATGGGGACCCCGGCGTTCGCTGTGCCCTCCCTGGAGGCCCTCATCCATTATGGCGGGGTAGAAGTTGCAGCGGTGGTCACTCAACCGGACCGGCCTAAAGGACGAGGTCTGGCCGTCGCCCCTCCCCCGGTCAAGGTCCTGGCCGCACAGTCAAAAATCCCTGTCCTCCAGCCGGAGAAGATACGCACAGAAAATTTTCTTGGCGGGATGCGAAAACTGGCCTCGGAGGTCATAATTGTGGTGGCCTACGGTAAGATCCTGCCCGCGGAACTACTGGCCATACCGCGACGCGGCGCCATCAATGTCCATGCCTCTCTCCTGCCTAAATACCGGGGGGCCGCTCCTATTCAGCAGGCCTTAATAAACGGGGAAGAAATAACCGGTGTAACCATTATGCAACTGGATGAAGGCATGGATACCGGCCCGATTCTTCTCATGGAGGAGACTAAAATTGAACCGGCGGATACGGCGGGTACATTACATGATCGCCTGGCGGGCCTTGGAGCCAGAGCCCTCGTCAAAACCCTTGACGGCCTCCAGAAAGGCACTATTATACCAAGGCCGCAGCCAAAAACCGGGGTTTCTTACGCCCCGATGTTAAAAAAAGAAGACGGGCGGATCGATTGGCGGCAGCAGGCCGGAAAGATTTTTAATCTTATCCGGGGCCTTGACCCCTGGCCTGGTTCCTATTCATACTGGCGAGGCAAACTCTGTCATCTTTATAAGCCGCGCCTTATCGGGGGGGCAGAAAAAAAGGCGCCGGGGGAGATAATCCAGGCGGATGATTCCGGACTCCTGGTTGCCACGGGCAGGGATTATATCCTTATCACCGAGATCAAAATCGAAGGCGGCCGGCGAATGGCCGTAGCGGATTTCCGCCGTGGCCATAAGATAGATATAGGCGAAAAACTGGGTTAATGAATTAGTAAAAAGTCAATAATGTCTGAAGAAAAGTCGCATAAGGTTTTATTTGTTGGTCTGCTCCTCGTAACCTGCGCCTTATTTTTTCTGGTTGCTGTCCTCCTCTGGTGGATACCATACGTGGGATTGGCCAATATCCATCGTGCTCTTCCCGCTCTGCTGGCCGTTTTCTTTGGCATCCTGCTTTTATTGGCAGTAGGGGGCATCTTTTCCATCGTACTAACCCTGATCTTCAAGAAGGACCTTTTACTCTCCAAACGTCTGCGCGGCGCAGTAATCAAGGTTATTTTTCCTGTCTTGATATTAGTCGGCAAGCTCTTCGGCATCTCGAAAGAAAAAATCCAACATGCCTTTGTAGAAGTAAATAATGATATAGTCATGGCCCAAGCCGGCCATATCAGGCCTGAACGCCTACTCCTCTTGATGCCCCACTGCCTCCAGAATTACGAGTGCACGGTAAAGATCACGGGCAATGTGGATAACTGCAAGCGGTGCGGGCAGTGCAAGATCAAGGACCTGGTGGAAATGGCCGAGACTTACGGTGTTAATCTTTCCGTGGCTACCGGCGGCACTATTGCCCGTCGCATTGTGGTAGAAAAGAAACCCCGGATTATAATCGCCGTGGCCTGTGAAAGGGATCTGACCAGCGGCATTCAGGACAGCTATCCGGTGCCGGTTTACGGGATATTTAATATTCGGCCTCATGGACCGTGCTTTAATACCCAGGTGGACCTGACAAAGGTGGAAAAGGCCATGCGCCATTTCCTGCAGGGAGGGGCATAATGTTTGCCAACCCACGGCAGGTTGCCCTCGCAGTTCTGGATGAACTGGAAAAGGGACAAGATACCTTGGATGCGCTCATGGAAAAGGCCTTTCGCAAGCATTTCACCCTGGAAAGGCGGGATCGGGCCCTGATCATGGAACTCGTCTATGGCGTCCTCAGGCAGCGGGCGCGGCTTGACTGGACCATAGACCAATTTTCCAGGACCCCGCGGGAAAAAATTGAACCGCTGGTTCAGAACGTCTTGCGGCTGGGGATATATCAGCTCCTTTACATGGATCGCATCCCGCCTTCGGCCGCAGTCAATGAATCTGTGAATCTGGTCAAGGTCAGCCACCCGGAATGGATCGCCCGTTTTGTAAACGGTGTGCTGCGGGCCGTGGAACGGGGAAGAGAGGAGATCAGGTGGCCTGATCCAAAGGAAGATTTATCGGCCTGGCTGGCGGTAGAGACCTCTCATCCGCTATGGCTGGTGGAACGCTGGACAGGACGCTATGGAGCGGATGCGGCCCGTGACTTATGCGAAAGCAACAACAAGATGCCGGTTCTGGCCATCCGCGTCAATACCCTGCGGTTAAAGCGCAATCAGCTCCTGGAGTTTTTGCGCAAAGAGGTCCCGGGGATTGAGCCTGCCCCCTATTCTCCGGACGGGCTGATACTAAAGGGCTTTTTTGGCAATATCCTGAAACTTACCGGTTATAAAACCGGCTGGTTCCAGGTGCAGGATGAATCCTCACAGCTTGTTTCCCATCTCGTCTCGCCCCAGCCCGGTGAGTTAATACTCGATGCCTGCGCCGGTCTGGGGGGGAAAACCACGCACATGGCCCAGATAATGCGTAATCTCGGGCGCATACTGGCCCTGGACATCCACGGCGGACGCCTGGAACGGCTCAAAGAAAACTCAACCCGCCTCGGCATCCAGAATATCGAGGTAATCAAAAAAGATGTCACGCGGTCGCTGGCAGACCTGGGCGGGAAAAAATTTGACCGTATCCTGGTCGATGCCCCATGTACAGGCCTGGGTGTCATCCGCCGCAACCCAGACATCAAATGGCGCCGCAAGCCGGAAGACCTTCCAATTATGGCCGAACGGCAGGGACGTCTTCTGGACGAGGTGGCGCCGCTCCTTAAACCCGGAGGTATCCTGGTCTATGCCACCTGCAGCCTGGAATCGGAGGAGAACGAAGAAGTTATAAAAAACCTCCTGATTCGTCATCCGGAGTTTGAGATAGAAGACCCTGAATCGGTACTGCCGCAAAGGGCCGGCGAACTGGTAGAAGACAATTTTTTGCGCACCTATCCCAACCGGCATGGGACCGATGGATTCACTGCGGTGCGGATGAAAAAGGGGAGCTGAAAGCAGATAGTTGATTGTTTAACCACAGAGCACACTGAGAAAAGAGAAAATTTCCGAGAAACAAGAAAAAGCCAACTCTCTGGGTACTCATTGAACCTCTGGGCTCTCCAAAGCAGTTCCCGTGTATTTTGGGGCCATGAGCGAGAATATCAGGAGATCACAGAGAGGAGAAGCCAGAATCTGTTCTAACTTATTGATATCTTTATTTTCTCTGTGTCCTCTGTGGTTCAGTTTTTGACAATCCGAATATGAAAACGAGGTACATTTTATGAAAAAAATTGCGCCATCCATACTTTCCGCTGATTTTAGCCGCCTGGGAGAAGAAGTTCGGGCGGTAGAGAAGGCCGGGGCTGACCTTATACACATCGATGTCATGGACGGCCATTTCGTCCCCAATATTACCATAGGGCCCCTGGTGGTCCAGGCGGTCCGTAAAGTGACCGCCCTGCCATTGGACGTGCACCTGATGATCTCCAATCCGGATCAATACATAGAGGATTTTGCCCGCGCCGGAAGCGACATCATTACCGTGCACGTAGAGGCCTGCATCCACTTGAATCGAACGCTAAATCTTATCAAAAAGCAGGGGGCCAAGTCCGGTGTAGTCCTGAACCCTGCCACGCCCCTTTCTGCCCTGGATTATGTGCTGGAAGAGGTAGATATGGTCTTACTAATGAGTGTTAACCCTGGATTTGGGGGGCAGTTTTTCATTCCCGGCGTGGCCCACAAGATTGCCAATCTGCGGAAGCTAATCGACGTACGCAACCTCCCGGTGGAAATTGAAGTGGACGGAGGGATAAACTTTGATACGGCAAAGATGGTGGCTAAAGCCGGTGCAGATATCTTTGTAGCCGGGTCTGCCATATTCGGCAGCGATGATTATGGCAAGACCATCCAGGCCCTGCGCAAGGCCATCAACTGACCACAGGCCGCCTATGCTGTTATGGCCTTGGTAATGTCAAAAGTTATATGAAAAATAAGCCACAGAGGACACAGAGCGCACAGAGCAACGTAAAGAAATCAAAAGAAAAAGACAGAGCAGCTAAGAGAAAAGCAGATTTATGGGCACTTCCGTGACCTGTGTACCCTCAAGGGCTGTGATTGAGCCATTTTCTGGGGGACAACAAGAGCATTGGAGAAACTGGGGAGGGGAGGAACCAAATTGTGCTTTAACCTACTGATACCTCTGTGTTCTCTGTGCTCTCTGTGGCAAAAGGACAGTACGATGGCCTTGAGAAGGAGGAT
The DNA here is from genome assembly GCA_031082315.1 of Thermodesulfobacteriota bacterium. Lineage (NCBI taxonomy): Bacteria > Pseudomonadati > Thermodesulfobacteriota > Thermodesulfobacteriota bacterium. Next base: position 367,719 of record JAVHLC010000001.1, on the reverse strand, counting down.
TCTACGCCTATTTTTGAGTATTTCTGTAATGACTGCAAGCAAAAGTCAGAAATTATAGTCTTTAAATCTACTGATACCGCAATCTGTCCCCACTGTGGCTCGAAAAGCCTCACCAGGCTTGTTTCTGCCACATCTTCCCTTACCGGACAACCGGGCAAAAACCTGCCGGGGAAGGGTGACACGGCCTGCTGCGGCTCTTCGCCCGGTATGGCGGCCGGCTGCGCCGGACCGGGCAGTTGCTGCGGGAAAGTGCATAAGTAGAACGTTATTTCGCAGGGTTACTTCCGCGTCAGCCGATGGAGTACTATATGAAACTCTTCATCCTCCGCCCGCATCAACCGCGCCTTGCAGCCAATCTTAAAGTCCTTCTGGGCCAGTTCGAAGAACCTGCATGGAGACATGCGACTCTTGTCATGGGCCAAATAGACAATGCCGTCCGGAGCCAATGCCTTTTGTAGAAGTTCATAGAGTGGCAGTAAAAGCCTTTCATTGAAAAGCACTTCAGAGCCTATAATATAGTGGTACTTCTTATAGAGGGCGGGTGCACACCAGTCTAAGCTCTGAAAGCGTACCTTATCGAGACCATTGCTCCCGGCGCTGAGCATGGCAAAACAAAGTGCATCCTGGTCGTAATCGGTAATGGTTACCTTATGGCCGAAGGCCGCGGCAAACAGGCCGGAAAGCCCTATGCCGGCACCAAGCTCCAGCATTTCCTTGCCGTCATCCGGTTCAAGCCGTGCCAGTTCATCGGCCAAGATAATGGAGGCCTCCCAGACCCTGGCCCAGAAAGGAAATCCGGCCAGAGGATCATCCTGTGAAAACTGTTTCTCCACCAGGCGATTGACATCCCTTACCTGGGCTATCTGCAGGGTCTTGCCGCGGACGGTGACCGGCGAGGTCTCGATCCCGAACCGCTCTTCAAGCTCTCTTAATTTGTCTTTTGTAGCCAATCCGTTCATGTTAAGTCTCCATCTTTGCGCAAATAGGACATAAGCCCGGTATAGGTCATGGTATTCAGAATCTCTTCTCTTGTCAGCCAGCCGCGGCGGGCCACCGACACACCGAGTGACATAAAATCCATCTGCTCCATAATATGGGCATCTGTACCGATGCTCAGCTTGCAGCCCTTCTCTTTAGCGGCCCTGGCCTGTATATCGTTTAAGTCCAGCCGCTTAAAATAGGCGTTGATCTCCATCGCCGTGCCTGTTTCTGCGGCCACCCCGATAATCTTTTCAATATCCACGGCGTATGGTTCCCTTTCCCCGATGAGGCGGCCGGTGGGATGGGCGATAATATCCACATGCGGATTGCGCATGGCCGAGGTTATCCGGTGAGTCAGGGTCTTCGCATCCTGTTTAAAGCCGGTGTGGATGGCCGCTACAACTATGTCTAACTGACGCAGGATTTCATCTGGATAATCCAGTTTGCCGCTGCTGTCAATATCTACTTCCGTACCGCAGAGGAGCTTTACCGGCCCCCCTTTTTGGTTGAAGGCGCGAATCTCTTCTATCTTTCTCTGTAAGTCGGGAATGGATACACCCCCGGCTACTTTAAGCGAGGGAGAATGGTCGCAGACAGCCACCCAGGAAAGACCCAGGGAAGCGGCCTTTCGGGCTATCTCGGCGAAAGAAGCGGTCCCGTCGCTGTATTTAGAGTGGACGTGCAGATCTCCCTGAATATCCCCCAGCTCCACCAGAAGCGGCAGTTTCCCGGCCTGGGCCGCCTCTATCTCGCCCCGGTCTTCTCTCAATTCGGGAGGAATGTAGGGCAGCCCCACGGCCCGGAAGACCTCCTCCTCCGTCCTGCCTCCCAGCCATTTTTCGCCTTTGAATATGCCATATTCGTTGATCTTCAGCCCTTGACGCACGGCCAGGTCCCGAATGCGGATATTGTGCGCCTTGGAACCCGTAAAATAACAAAGGGCGGCTCCAAGACTCTTTGGCTCCACTACCCGGAGATCGACCTGGATACCTTCTCTGGTGCGAATGCTGGCCTTTGTCTCACCGCTGGCCATGATCTCGCTCACTAAAGGCAGCCCGGTAAAGACCTCCATGACCCTTGCCGGCTCATCCGAGGCCACCAACAGGTCGATATCCTTGGCCGTTTCCCTTCGGCGCCGGAGACTTCCAGCCAGGTGCACCGGGCAACCGGGACATTTTTTCCGCAACATGGCGACGATCTCTTCAGCCACCGGAAGCACCATGCCGACAGGAAGACGCTCCCGGCCTTTTTTGAGGATAGCGATGCCCTTAAGGATGTTCTCTTCGGTCCTGGCCTTGATGCCGGGCAGGCCCTGTATCTTGTGCTCCACCGCCAGCTTCTCTACCTCCTCTATCGAGAAGACGCCAAAATGGTCAAAGAGGAGCTTGGCCGTCCGTGGCCCCACGCCGGGGATGGCCAGGAGAGTGACGATGCCGGACGGAACTTCCTTTTTTAAATCCTCGTAGTCTTTAAAGGTACCGGTAGTTATAATCTCCTGGATTTTTCCGGCCAGGTCCCTGCCGATACCGGGGATGGCCTCCAGGCCGCTCCGGGCCGCAATTACCGAGATGTCCTCGGTGAGATTCTCTATGTTCTGCGCGGCCTTGCGGTAGGCGCGGATACGGAAGGGATTCGCACCCTGTATCTCCAGGATATCGGCTATGCCATCAAATACCGCGGCGACTTCCTGATTCTTCATGGAGCACTCTTGATGATCTCGTCAAAGGCCTTTTCTGTGTGGTTTTGAGGTATTTTTACTTTGGCTGATTGCTTCTCATTTTAAACAATTGCAACCAATTGATTTCATAGCCATATTCTATTTAGATCGTTTAAAAATCGTTTAATTTCACAGAAGGATTCTATTTCCCCATTTTCGCATCGATTAATTCCCAAAAAGACGCCGGTCCTTTACGAGCGCATCGAATCGACCGGTCCTTAGAACGCATGTTAATATTACCCTCTTTTAGAGGTATTACCTCTTTTCCTCCAAAGCGCCCCTGGCCCCCGGCCAAGACACTCCACTTCTTTAACGCCCTGGAGTTCCTGAATCACCCTACGAATCATGTCCCTGCTGACACCGGGGCATGCCCGCTCCAGATCAGAAAGGGAGAATTCGCCTTCAAAGGTAGCACGATACACAGAAAAGAAGTAAGCGTTTAGAAAAAGCTTGTCAAGGATATTTTAAATGGAATATAAATATGTTGCGCCAAGCGAGAAAGCTGAATGCTGAAAGCTAAATCCTGATATCTGAATGGCTGCGAGCTTCTTGCCGTGTGGAAACCCCAACGGGGTTCCTTCCAACTCGCGGAGATATACAGAAACCGTGGAATAACTTGTTAGCCAAAGGATTTATTTGAAGATGTTCAGAACTATTTTACTCTGGATATTTACAATATCAGTTATGCCACTGCTAGCTGGAGTATGGTTGTTTTTGCATCTTGGAAAAGGAAAGAGGTATCGGACTAGGCCGACTGATTTCTAACGGGTCATTTCAGTTTTTGAAAGGAGGACTTTATGAAATGTTAATTTGAACGTCTTGTTTGTAAGCGAATAAACACTATTATTTTAGACTGAAAGGAGCAAACAAATGAAACAAATTCTAAAACCATTATCTCTTATCCTGGTTCTTGTTTTTGTAGGTTGTGCAACAATTGTCGGCGATAAAACGCATCTTATGCCCATAAACAGTACGCCTAGTGCTGCAACCATCCAAATAGCAGATGAAACAGGCACTATAGTATTTAAAGGTCAAACTCCGACGAATGTGACATTAGAAAAAAGTACTGGCAAATACTGGGGAAAGAAAAGTTATACTGTCACAATATCAAGGGATGGTTTTAAAACACAAACAATATCCGTAACTGCAACGGCTAATGGCTGGTACATTGGTGGTAATATTATTTTCGGTGGATTGGGATTGATTGGTTGGTTCATTGTAGACCCATTTAATGGTGCTATGTACAATCTAACACCAGATAAAATTAATGCATCTCTTGATCAAAGCGTTGCGCATAACAATAATGCTACAGATGGAAGCATTACAATTGCCTTAGTAGAGGACGTACCAGAACATCTAAGGGATAAGATGGTAAGAATAAAGTAATAACATCTGAAAATTTCGGGCTAACCTGCCGCTCAAGGCCGCCTCGGCACAGCCCTGTTGGGCTGGCCGAGCGGCTTAGCTTAATCTTCGCCGTGAAAATTGCATAGGTCCGCAATACCACAAAATCAAGCGGGTGATGCTGGCCGTAAATTACAATTTTGAATGGTATATCAAGAAGGCGCAGGCCAACCAAGATAAACACGGCGCAAGTTTTGAGGAAGCGGCAAAGCAGGAGAATAAGTATGCAGGAGAAATCATTAGCCGTTTTTGAAAATTATAAAATCCGTCGTCATTACGATGAGCAGACAGAAACCTGGTATTTCTCGGTGGTTGATATTTTACAGGTTCTGATACAGCAGCCGGATTATCAAACAGCCAGAAAATACTGGAATAAGCTCAAAGAAAGACTGAAAAAGGAAGGAAGTGAGTCGGTGACAAATTGTCACCAACTGAAACTGGAGTCGGCGGACGGGAAAAAGTATCTGACCGATGTCGCTGATCCGGAAACATTGTTAGGCTTATTCAGTCTGTACCCAGCCCCAAGGCAGAACCGATAAAATTATGGCTGGCAAGGCTGGTCTTGAACTGTCGACAATCTGTCTACGGTTCAGGCGGCTGAACTCTAAAAGGATGCATTTTTCGGGACACGAGGAAACGGAATCACGTCACGAATGTTACTCATGCCGGTTACGAACTGCACAAATCTCTCCAATCCGAGACCAAAGCCGGAATGGGGAACGGTTCCAAACCGTCGCAGGTCGAGATACCACCAATAGTTCTTTTCATTCAGGTTCAGCTCCCTCAGCCTTGCCAGCAAGCGATCATAGCGTTCCTCTCTCTGTGACCCGCCGATCACCTCTCCCAACTTGGGGAAGAGCACGTCCATGGCTGCCACCGTTCTGTTGTCGTCATTTTGTCGCATGTAGAACGCCTTGATCTCCCTGGGATAGTCCACGACAACAACGGGCGATTTGAAGTGCTGCTCGGTCAGGAACCGTTCGTGTTCCGAATGCAGGTCGGTCCCCCAACTTACCGGAAGCTCGAATGATTGACCGGATTTTTCGAGAATCTCAACGGCATCCGTGTACGAAACCCTTTGGAACGGGGAATGGACGATATGCTCCAGGATATTGGTCAGTTCCTTATTGTAGTATTTTTGCAGGAAGGCGAGGTCTTCGGCGCGGTCCTCCAGACACCGGCTGATGAGATACTTCAGGAAGGCTTCGGCCAGATCTATGGTGTCGCCCAGGTCATAAAACGCCATCTCCGGTTCCACCATCCAGAACTCGGCCAGGTGGCGGGAAGTGTTTGAGTTTTCGGCACGAAAGGTGGGGCCGAAGGTATAGACCTCGCTGAAGGCCGTCGCAAAGATTTCCCCCTCAAGTTGCCCTGAAACGGTCAGGCTCACTTCTCTACCGAAGAAATCATTAGAAAAGTCCACCACACCCGTCTCCGTCCTGGGAAGGTTGTCCAGGTTCAGGGTGGTTACGCGGAACATTTCTCCGGCCCCTTCCGCATCACTGGCGGTGATTATCGGGGTGTGGACATACATGAATCCGCGTTCCTGGAAAAACGTGTGGACGGCATGTGACAGGGTGTTGCGGACCCGAAATACGCTGCCAAAAGTGTTCGTGCGCGGGCGCAGGTGGGCAATCTCACGGAGGAATTCCAGCGTATGGCCTTTTTTCTGGAGGGGATATTCTTCTCCTGATGCATTTCCAAATATCCGGATGGCCCTGGCCTGGATCTCGTAGAGTTGTCCCTTGGCAGGGGAGGGCACGAGTTTTCCGAGGACTTCGACGGAGGCCCCGACATTGAGTTTCAGCGTTTCCCCGTAGTTTTCCAGCCCGGCCTCCACAACGATCTGTATCCCGGCCTGATTGGAACCATCATTCAGGTTAATGAAGGAAAGCCCCTTGGAGTCACGCCTGGTCCTTACCCATCCCCTTGCGCAGACCTCCTGGTCACAGTATTTTCCTGTGAGCAGTGACGCTATCTTTATGTTTCTGGGCATAATATCACCTGGAATGGATTTATGGAATTAAGCGCTAGGAGGAAACAGGAATTTTAGTCAGGAACTCGATTTTCGAAGGACCTCCATCTTGGCATCAATAAGCTGCTTGTGATCCAAGCCAAGCAGCTTAGCCAGCTTATGCACCAGGTAGTCTTCATGTTTGTCCAGGATGCCGTCAACATAGATTACCTTCCAGATCAGCTTAATCAGCTCCATTTTTTGCTCAACCGAATAATTGTTTCTTATTAATCGGGCAAATTGCCAGAGGTCAATGCTTGCCTTGCGCTCCCTTTCAGAGAGTTCTATCAGTTTATCGGTTGCTTTTTCTGGGAGGCTGAAATGCCTCTTTACAGTTTCAATAATATGCTCTTCCTCATCTGTGCTGAACTCATTATCGGCACACGCCATCTCCAGCAGAAGGGCGCATGTTGCCACCTGAACTTTATCGGTATAAGCGGCATCCTTGGATTGGACCTCACTTCCAATAGCCATTTCTTTTTTGAAAAAGGATTTAATTATGCCAAGCATTCAATTGTCCATACTGGTAATGGGGGCCGGTCTCCCTATCCCCGGCGCGGTCTCTTGCCAAGGGTAAGCGGCACATTGATGGTCTTGCTGCCACGCAACACGGTAAGAAGCACCCTGTCCCCCGGTTTCTTCTCCCGTAGATAGCGGATCAGTACATCGCCTGACTCCACCTTTTTCCCATCGATTTGCAGGATAATGTCACCGCCTATAGCCACAATGGTGTTCCCGAGACGCACCTGTCTGGCCGCGCCACGGAGCCCGGCCCGATCGGCTGGTCCATCCTTAACCACTTCCGCAAGCATTACTCCGTAGCGGACGGGTAACTTAAGGGCCTCGGCCAGAGAGGGCCGCAGTGTCTGGAGGCCGGCACCCAGCCAAGGGTATTCTACGTAGCCCCGGGCCATAAGTTGGGGGAACACCTTCCTGGCTGTATTGACCGGGATGGCAAAACCAATCCCTACACTCCCCCCAGAGGGACTGAATATAGCCGTATTTATGCCGATCAGCTCGCCGCGCGAGTTCAGAAGAGGCCCTCCGGAATTGCCCGGGTTGATGGAGGCATCGGTCTGGATCATGTCTTCGATTAAGAGGCCGCTGGGCGCCCTTATGGACCGTCCTATCGAGCTGATAATACCCGTAGTCAATGTCTCGTTCAGCCCAAAGGGATTTCCAATAGCCAGAACTTTTTGTCCCACCTGGAGTTGGTCTGAATCCCCCAGACGAACAGGTTTTAGTTTGTCCCCTGGCGCATCAATCTTGATGACGGCCAGGTCACTATCCGGATCCGAGCCCACGAGTTTGGCCGGATAGGAACCTCCATCAGATAAGGTTACATGGATCGATTGCGCCTCGGTAATCACGTGATGGTTAGTAAGGATGTACCCTCGGCTGTCCAGGATTATCCCTGAACCAGAACCCTGTTTGGGCACCGGGTTGAGAAAGAAATCCAGCTCCATGACCACGCTGGAGACGTTGACTACGCTGGGGGCGACTTGATTATAGACAGAGACGTTATTTTTCTCATCTTCTGTCAGAGCTGCCCCGGTCCGGCTCAGGAGAAGAGTGTAAATCAGCGCCAGGCCAATTATTAAGAGGTACTTTTTAGGTATGTTTTTGTTTTGCAAGGCACCCCTCCCGGACCCGCCTCCGGCGGATCTACTGAGATTTGTTAAGTGGCAAGGTTAAACCAGGGAAACTGTACCGCCAGATAAACACCGCCGGCTATCAAAAGCCGATAATAGGCAAAGACATAAAGGCTATGCCGGCGCAGATACGCAAGGAGATATTTGATTACCAGATAGCCGGTTATGCCGGCGGAGGCAAGGCCAATAATGTAATAATATGCGCCGTTATTTCCGTCAGGGCCGTACTTATATAAATCCAATATGTGGTTCAGGCCGGCGCCAAAGATAATCGGCGCGGACAGTAGAAAGGAAAATTTGGCCGCGGCCTGGCGCTTAATGCCCAGAAAAAGCCCCATGGCGATAGTAATGCCGCTCCGCGAAGTTCCGGGAATAACCGCCAGGGCCTGGGCAAGGCCGATGAGTAGGGCATCCTTGAGAGATATATCATCAAATTCTCTGTGGCGGCTGGAAAAAAGCTCGGCAAAGATGAGGAGTATCCCGGCGGCAGCCAGGGTAGCAGCGATCAACGAAGGTTCCCGAAAGACGGTCTCCGCTTTTTTTTCAAGAAGGTAACCAAAGACGCCTCCCGGTATAGTGGCTATGGCCAGATAGACAAGGAGACGGCGATTAATCTTTGCAAAGTCATCTTGTTGCCCGGGCCAGATGGATGTGGCCATGGCCCACCAGTCTTCACGGAAATAGATAAGAATGGCCAGGAGTGTGCCCATGTGGAGCATTATGTCAAAGCCGAGACCGGCCTCCTTTAGGCCAAAAAAATGCTCCAGCAGGGCCAGGTGTCCGGAGCTGGAGATGGGCAGGAATTCGGTCAATCCCTGGATGACGCCCAGGAATATGGCATAGAATTCGTTCATAAACTAAGTCCTTATCCGCTATAAGCCATGAATTATCAGCAAATGCTCACCCGTCCGGCTGTTCGCTGAACTGGTCAAGCCTTGTAGAAAGGCTCTCATTATAAGGCTGTGCGGTGAAAAGTAAACTTAAAAATGCCGGAAAGCGCCTGGTCTCTTTGACGACCGAAGGACATCTTTAGTTCATAGCCAGGGCGAGTATTTCAAAAATATCCCTGGAGGTTACAGGAAAAGGGGTGTCCGGAAGGTTCTTTTTAGCCAGTACATAGCGGGCTATGGCCTCGAATTCTTCGGACTTAACACCGAAACGGCCGATGTCCGGTTTAATGCCGAGCCGCATCAGGTAACCCTTGAGATCCTCCAGCGTGGAGTGGGTTCCGAGAAATGCGTCCAGGATTCCTTGCACTTTTTGAGGCTGATACCTTTGAGTGACCAGCAGGAAAGGATAAAAGAGAACCGCATTGGCCAGGCCGTGGTGCACGCCGTGGTCGAGGGTAAGGCGGTAGCCCAGGGCGTGCAGCAGTATAGTGCCGGTCCGGGAGATGACCGCGCCGGCTTTAGCGGCGGCCAGGAGCATATTTTCGCGCAGTTCCAGATTCTCAGGCTCCCTTATACCAGCCTCCAGGAACTTTCCGATCATTCCTATACTCTCCAGGGCCACCCGGTCGGATTCGCTGCACGCCCTCCGGGAGAGAAAGCCTTCTACGGCATGGCTCAGGGCATCCATCCCGGTCCCTATGGCCAGGGCCTCTGGCATGGATATCGTACAAATAGGATCGAGAATAGCGGTCTTGGGAAAGGAGTGCGGGGTATGCAGGTTTAACTTGTCATGGGTATTCTCATCCGTGATGATGCAATACTGCGTCACCTCGCTCCCGGTCCCCGCCGTGGTCGGGATGGCCATAGTGGGAAGGGGTTCTCGTAAATAATCCCTTCGCTCTATCATCCCGGCCAGCGATCCCGTGTTTGTAACGGCCAGGGCCATGGCCTTGGCTGTATCCAGGACAGAGCCGCCGCCCAAGGCGATGATTAACTCTGCTCCCTGCCTTAAGAGGAAGTCCCTGCCCCGCAGGCAGGTAGCCCAGGACGGATTTTCTTCCACGCCTTCAAATACAGTCGTTTCCAGGCCATGTTTCTGCAGGGGAGTTAAGATGCGGTCAAGCAGGCCGCTTCTCCTTACACTTCCCTTCCCAATAACGATGGTTACTTTTCTGACTGTGGCAGGAAGGAACGTTACCATCTCATCGATAAGCTTTTGCCCATATATTACCCTGGTAGGCACCGGAAGGTTTAGTTCCCTAATTTTGACTTTCAAATGACAATCTCCGGTGATGTTGCTTATATAAATTCTGCCCAGGTGCGCCTAGATATGTTAACATAATAAAGTAAAGATGATGATATAAAAATTATCCCTCTTTGACCTTGTCAATCGCGCCCTTTTTCCGTATGATGTGGTTATTATTTGAACTTAAGGGGAGGCTGATATGCGAAGTGATGCTATGAAAAAGGGGCTGGAGAAATCACCACACCGCGCCCTTTTTAAGGCCATGGGTTACACCGACGAGGAGATCAGGAGGCCCCTCATCGGCATAGCCAATTCCTATAATGAAATAATCCCCGGCCATGTCCATCTCAATCAGATCGCGACCGCAGTTAAGGCCGGTGTGCGCATGGCCGGAGGGACGCCCATCGAGTTTTCCACCATCGGCGTCTGTGATGGAATTGCCATGAACCACGAAGGGATGAAATACTCCCTGGCCAGCCGGGAGCTTATAGCCGATTCGGTTGAGGTCATGGCCCGGGCCCACCCCTTTGATGGATTAGTGTTGGTCCCCAACTGCGATAAGATCATCCCGGGCATGTTAATGGCCATGCTGCGCCTTAACATACCGGCCATAATGGTCAGTGGCGGCCCAATGCTGGCGGGCTCCTTCCGGGGAAAGGAGATAGACCTGATCACGGTATTTGAAGGCGTCGGTAAGGTCAGGGCCGGCAAGATGCCTGCAAAAATGCTTCAGGCCCTTGAGGATGCGGCCTGTCCGGGCTGTGGTTCTTGTGCCGGTATGTTCACGGCCAACTCCATGAACTGCCTGACAGAGGCCCTGGGCCTGGGCCTGCCCGGCAACGGCACTATCCCGGCCGTCTCAGCCGCCCGCCAGCGCCTGGCCAAGGCAGCCGGCATCAAGGTCATGGAGCTGCTGAAAAAGGGCCTGCGGCCGCGGGATATTGCCACACTCTCTGCCTTTAAGAATGCCATTGCCGTGGATATGGCCCTGGGGTGTTCAACCAACACCGTTCTTCATGTGCCGGCCATCGCCCATGAAGCCCGGATAAATCTTCCCCTTTCTCTATTTAATGAAATCAGCCGGAAAACCCCTCACCTCTGTAGTCTCAGCCCGGCCGGGCACCATCATCTCCAGGACCTCGACGCGGCCGGCGGCATCCCGGCCATCCTCTCCGAATTGGCGGGGGTCGGATTAATAGACACTACGGTTATGACCGCGACCGGCAAAAAGCTCGCGGATAATCTTAAGGGTAAAAACATTCTTGACAAGACCGTAATACGGCCGGTCAAAGACCCATACCATGCTGAGGGAGGCATCGCCATACTCTATGGCAACCTGGCGCCGGATGGGGGGGTGGTGAAACAGTCGGCCGTCGCCCCGGAAATGTTAAGGCACGAAGGGCCGGCCCGGGTATTCGATTCGGAGGAACAGGCAGTCTCCACCATCTTAGGGGGGAAGATAAAAAAGGGTGACGTTGTCGTCATCCGGTACGAAGGGCCAAAGGGCGGCCCGGGTATGCGCGAGATGCTAACCCCGACCTCGGCTATCGTGGGGATGGGCCTGGGGAAAGATGTGGCCCTGATTACGGACGGACGTTTCAGTGGCGGCACGCAGGGGGCGGCTATCGGCCATGTCTCTCCGGAAGCTGCGGAGGGTGGGGCCATCGCCCTTGTCCAGGAGGGTGATCGCATCGGTATCGACATTCCTGGAAAGACGATAACCCTGAAAGTCAATGAGAAGGAAATGGCCAGACGTAAGAAGGGCTGGAAACCTTTGGAGCCAAAGATCAAGGAGGGCTATGCCTATCGGTACGCCCAGTGGGTGACCTCCGGCAGTACCGGGGCCGTCTTTAAGGAGAAGCCATGAAAGAGGCCATGCTTTATGTAAAGGAAGAGGAACAGAAGGTACGGTGCAACCTCTGTAACCACCACTGCCTTATTATGCCCGGCAAGCACGGTATTTGCGGCGTGCGGGAAAATAGAGATGGGATGTTGTATTCCCTGGTTTACGGGCAGGTCATTGCCCGCCATATAGACCCTATAGAAAAAAAGCCCCTTTTTCACTTCCATCCCGGTTCAAAATCCTACTCCATAGCCACGGTGGGATGCAATTTTCACTGCCTCTTTTGCCAGAACTATGAGATTTCACAGATGCCCAAAGACGAAAAAAGGATCGCGGGCGAGCCTTTTCCTCCGGAGGAAGTAGTAGCCGCCGCTGAGAAGCTGAAGTGCCAATCTATTTCTTATACTTATACCGAACCGACTATCTTCTTTGAATACGCCTATGATTCAGCGCGACTGGCCAATGACCGGGGGATAAAAAATGTCTTTGTCTCCAATGGCTACATGAGCCAAGAAGCTATCAAAACCATTCAGCCCTACCTCCACGCAGCGAACATTGACCTCAAGGCTTATAGCGAGAAATTTTACAAGGAGATCTGCGGGGCTAAACTAATGCCGGTCCTGGAAAACCTTAACCTCATGAAAAAACTGGGCATCTGGGTGGAGGTTACGACCCTTATCATCCCCACACTCAATGATTCTGAAAAAGAATTACAGGAGATTGCCGCCTTTATCCGGACAGAGTTAGGGCCGGAAACCCCCTGGCACGTCAGCCGGTTCCATCCCATGTACAGGTTAACCAGTGTCCCCTCCACACCGGTGCAAACCGTGCTCAAGGCCCGGGAGATCGGCCTGAAGGCCGGACTCTATTATGTCTATTCCGGTAATATCCCGGGGCAGGGAGGGGAGAACACTTACTGTCATAAATGTGGCGCCCTATTAATTGAGCGCCTTGGGTTCACTATCCTGCAGTATAATGTAATTGATGCCAAATGCCCAAAGTGCCATGCGGCGGTTCATGGGGTGGGCATGTGAAGAAAGCGAGAAAAGGACTGGTTCGAACGGTACAAGGGAAGGGTGGGCACAAATTGACAAGCCTTTGAATTCGTGTTATATCCGTTTGCCATCACTGTCCGGGCCGGCATAGCTCAGTGGTAGAGCAGCTGATTCGTAATCAGCAGGTCGAGGGTTCAAATCCCCCTGCCGGCTCCAGTAAAAATACCTCCCAGATTGCCACATCGTCCGTCTCCACGTTGACCATAATTGTTCTCTATGCGCCTATTCCAGTCGTTTTCTAATAGACGTTTTCAACTCATCCAGGCTTGACGACTTGACGATATAATCATCAGACGCCCATGACCCCAGGTCGTGTTTGTATTCGCTATATGCTGTGCTTAGAATGACGGGCAGAGAGGGCTTTTGGGCCTTGAGCTGCCTTAACACCTCTATGCCATCCATTCCCGGCATGTTTATATCCAGAATCACAAGATCTATGGGATTAGATCCGAATATTTCGAGGGCCTCTTCCCCATTCATCGCTGAAAAAACTTGATAGCCTTCTTCTTCCAGCTCTTCCCGATAGAGCAGATGGATGCTTTCTTCATCATCTACCACAAGGATTTTTTTGTTCTCTTCCACGGCCAGCCCTCCATTATTCGATCTTTTGTTTTGTTACCTTATTTTTTGGTTTATACACATTATGCCCTCTAGGCTCAGGATTCATCGGCAGTTTTACGGAAAAAGCCACCCCTTGACCCGGCTCGTTCTCAACTTCTATTTTGCCGCCATGATGAGAAACTATCCGGTAAGAAATAGCCAGGCCCAGCCCGGATCCCCCCTTTTTTGTGGTAAAGAAGGGGTTGAATATATTGTGAAGAATGGCCTCCGGGATGCCTCCACCGGTATCTTTTATGGTGCATGTGACATACCCTCCTGCGTCATCTTCTTCCACAGAGCTACTTATCCGGATGGCCCCGCCCCCGGGCATCGCCTGACGGGCGTTTAGCAGGATATTAAATAAGGTGTGCTTAAGTTGTCGCTCATCGCACCATATCAGTGGAATAGACCTTAGGTCTTTTTTTACAGTTATAGACCCTTCTTTAAATTCACGACGCATCAGTTCCAGACATTCCTTGACAATATGGTTCAGGTCTTTTTTTACATAAGACTCTGCCGGTTCCTGGGCGTAATCCAGTAACTCATTTAAGGTCTTTTCCAGCCTCCCCACTTCATCTACAATTACCTCGAGGTAGCGCCTTCCAGCATTATCTCCATTTACTACTTTAATCGCCCGCCGTGCCAGACCACCTATGGATACCAGGGGGTTCCTGATCTCGTGCGCCAGGGTAGAGGCCATCTCCCCCATGGCGGCCAATTTTTCCGCCTCTGCCAGCAGTCCCCTGGCCTCTACTAATTCTTTGTTGGTCCTATCAAGAAGGGTGTAAAGCCTGGCATTATCCAGGGCGAGGCCGGTACGATTGGCCAACATGCTTATAACACGGACATTCTCTTTAGTTGTGGCGCGATTATTACAGGAATTATCGACCACTATGACGCCCATTACCTTATCCTTGGCTATAATGGGAACCACCGCGCAGTCAGCACAGTCCGAGCCCTCAAACCATATCTTGCTAAGCACAGGATCTGAACCGGCATTAATAGTTATAGGGGTTTTTTCCTGCACGGCTTGAGCCAGCGCCCCGCCATCCTTGTTTAATGGTCTTATGATATCTCGTGCCGACGATTCCTCGCCTTTTTCCCCACGCCATACCTCTTTTAAAACCGCCTCCTGTTCATCCATCAGACAGATTACCGCTCGATCAAAGCCCAGGCCCTCTTCACCGGTTATAGCCCTGATAACGGTTTTTCCTATTTCATCTACCGAAACGGTGGTCATCAGGTGACCGCTTATCTTATAAAGTGTGGAGATCTCCCGTACCATGCTTTCGTTTTCGCGGGCCAGCGTCTCCACTGTCCTTTCCTTTTTTGTTTTTTTAAACAGGCTGTGGTTAGGGCTCATCTCTTATTGTTATCCTCAACCTTCCTTAAGGGAGCTGGATCATTCTAGAGCGTCAATTCACGCAGGAATTTGGCCGCATCTTCGGGCGGGGTAGGATTTATATAGAAACCTGTCCCCCATTCAAAACCTGCGATCATGGTTAATTTAGGCATTATCTCAAAGTGCCAATGATAGTAATCCAGTGCGCCTTCCTTAAGAGGAGTAGTGTGTAAGACATAGTTGTACGGAACCCGGGGGATTGCGCCGTTAAGGCGTCGAAATGTCTCTGAGAAAATCTGTGCCAACCGGCTAAACTCGTCATCGGTCACGTCCACATACGAGGAGCTATGCCTTTTTGGTAATATCCACATCTCAAAAGGTGCGCGGGGAGCAAACGGAGTAATGGCTAAGAAGTCTTCGTTTTCGCATACCAATCTGCTCCCCCGGGTCAGCTCCTGACGTATTATATCGCAGAAAACGCAACGCTCCTTGTAATTATAATAAGTCTTTGCCCCCTGCAGCTCTTCACATACCAATTCCGGGACAACCGGAAGGGCAATAAGCTGAGAGTGTGAGTGCTCCAGGGACGCCCCCGCTGCACGCCCATAATTCTTAAATATCATAATATAACGAAAGCGCATGTCCTTTTTTAAATCAATTATCCGATCACGGTAAGACCGCAGGACTTCTACTAACCTTTCGGGGGATAGCTCTGCCAGGGTCTCATCATGATTAGGAGTTTCTACTATCACTTCATGGGCGCCGATACCGTTCATCTTGTCATAGACACCTTCACCCGCTTTGTCCAGGTCCCCTTCAATCATAAGCGCCGGGTATTTATTGGGAACCACTCGCAGTGTCCAGCCCGGTGTGTTTGGCTCACCATGATTACGCCCATAAGCCAGAACCTCTTTGGGTGTAGTGTTTTCGTGACCGGGGCAAAGTGGACAAAACCCGCCTTTCGCGATCTCCTTTTCGACAATGAAATCAGACGGTCTTTTGCCCCGCTCCTTAGAAATAATAACCCATCGCCCAACAATGGGATCTTTACGCAATTCAGGCATTACTAGTTCCTCCTAACTCGTGTTCATCCGGAAACTACTGTTTCCGGCTTCGCGCTTTCAGCGATCAGCGATTAGCTGTCAGCAAAAATCCAAGACAAACAACACATTAAGTTGAACGCTGAAAGCCATTTTTGTCTAGGCAGTGTCCTTTTTGAGTTTTGCCGTTTAGGTACCAAAGAAAAGATTATACCTGCCAATGAATCTGCTCAAAGTTTTCATCTGGCACAATAATGGCAAGATAGCCTACAGATGGATACCTTTCCTTTACCAACCCCTTATCTCTTACCTCCACCACAAGACGGATCTCCTCGCCCACATTGAAACCAAGATATTTAAAAGACACCGCCAATTCAACAAACTTATAAATACCAATAGACTTGAACTCATCAACCAGAACATGGTCGTCTGGCCTGCCCTTATATAATCGGTAATAAAAACCGTCTCCTTTAGCTGCCGGGAAGACAGTAAGGAAGTAAGGACGGCTGTTCAAAAGGTAGAGATAAATCTCCTGGTCCTGAGACCATCCGGAAAAATCCGCTTCGTCTGTCTCAAGCCGGAAACAGAGGCTGTCCACATTAAAACCATAATATATGGCTGTTATTCTTTCCCTTCCCTGATACATGGCCCCGCCCGTTGTTTTGGTTTCAAAATAACCTGCTCCACTCCACTCATAAAACTGCGTCAGACGTCCATCAAGGACAGGGTGTATAAATCCCCTGGGCTCTATAGGTGGAATCACTTTTTTGAGCCTTTTTATAGGAGACTTCAGTCTTTCAGGTACTTCTTCTCCCATGGCCCGATATACCTGGGATAGATATTCCCGGAAAAGGCGGTCAAACTCAAAAGAATAAGCGCAGGAGAAATGTTCTCCGTACCACCAAAACCAGTCACTGCCCTCCGCGGCATGAAGGCTTTCCCAGGCCTTAGAGACGGCCTCATCAGACAAATCCCTTCTCTCTTCAAGGCTCCTGGCTAAAAAGGACCTCGTCTGTCCCAGGATATCCCAGCCCTCATTCTCCTCTACTCCACCAATCCAGATGTCAAAATTGTGGTTTATCCAGGAGCCGGTATAAAGATGGGCTATAGATCCTGTCGGTGGAAATTCTTCCAGGTAGTCAGAAACAGTGGTGGTTTTAAAATCAGAGCTGTTTGAAAAGCTCTTATAAATTTCTGTAAGGAAGGTCTCCCCTCCATTGCTGTAATGCTCCCAGGGGTTTTCTCCATCTAAAATAATGTTCAACAGAAGCGGTTTCTTACCTGACTGCCAATTATTCCTTATATTGTGAAGATGGGAAAAGAAATCTTCCGCTGCCTGGCGGGGCTGATTGCGATAATAGACAAATCCAAATAGGTCTGATAGGCCATGATCCCTAAAAACCATATTTACCTTTGCCCCCTCATGCTCAACAGCGTATGGATAAAAAAGGGTGTCACGGTTATAATTACCGGTCGAAGATTCGCCTTGGCGTGCCAGGGAATGAAAAAGAATGCCTTCGTCTGTCGCTGCCCATTTGATACCCAGTTCACTCATAATTGGAATGAGTTCCGGGCAAACCGAGCCTTCCGAGGGCCATAGTCCACGAGGTCTCTGCCCAAAAATTTTTTCGTGGAGGCTCATAGCTTCTGAGAGATGCCAAAAGGCATCTTCAGGATATTGAAAACGTTGGGGTAGTCTTACCTCAGGAATAGGCCGTCCGGCGAAATCAGAATCGATCAAAAGTGGTAAGATTGGATGATAGAAGGGGCTGGTGGTAATTTCTATCTGTTTCTTTTCAGCCAACCTTGCATACAGAGGAATGATTTCTTTAATTACTTCTTGCTGCGTATCCAGGACTATACCCTTATCTCTCTCTGAAAAAAACTGCCCTTTTCGGAATAACCCATAAATATCCGGCTTTTTTCGGCTGGTATAGCCAAACCAGGTAAGATTAAACCATATTTGAAGATCGAGGAAGTCCTGTGTATTGAAACGTGCCACGCTTTCTCTAACCCGGGATTCATCAATTACCATTCCGCGTTTGAGTAGTAGCTGCCAGAATCGCGGGTATGGTTTGATCATCGTCTCCCAGTTACAATTAAAAAAATTACTAAGGATGAATTCCCTATCCTCGCTCGTAAGCTCCCCGGCCGGTTTGGCGCTTATATCCAAAAAATCATCCTTGGCCTGGCCTGAGGCATAATCCTGTAACTGTACCAAAAGGGCCGGCACGAGATTAAAGGTTTGTTTTATCGATGAAAAATTAGAAAGTAGGGATGGCATGTCATGGTAAGCCTTTATACCATGCAAACGAACCCAGGGCATAGAGTACCGGCCCCGAAGAGGGTCTTTATAGTTTGGCTGGTGCATGTGCCATAGAAAGGAGATATATAGCGGCGGCTGGTTCATTGCCTATTATGTACCGCGCATCTTTTCTGTGGCTTCTTGTTTCCTTTTACAATCTAAACATAAGGTAGTAACCGGGCGAGCCTCTAATCTTTTTTCCGAAATATCTTCGCCGCAACTCTCGCAAATACCAAATGTCCCGTCATCTATCCGTTCTAATGCGCTTCGTATCTTCTGTAAAAGCTTCCTTTCCCTGTCCCGAATACGCAGCTCAAAATTACGATCTGATTCAAGCGTGGCGCGATCGGCCGGGTCAGGGAAATTATCACTTAAGTCTGTCATATCAGAAAGGGTTTTTTCCGCCCCACTTAGAATTTCCTCTATTTTTTTGTTTAGTAATACCCTGAAATATTCTAATTTTTCCTTTTTCATTCCCAATCCTCCGCCAATACTTAAATGTATAAATACAAAAACCTACCATTTTTTCTGATAAAGTAAAGTATAATCATACCCTAAACTTCTTATTAAATCCAATCTTCGAATCGGAAAGAAAAAAGGTAACGCGACTATAAAGACCGGTCCTACTCTTACCCTACATCCGTTTAATTTTTCAACATTTTCCTTTAAAAAATAAGTGAATACCGGGATCAGGCGTTCGTTTTTATTTATTTTTTCTTCTATACCCTCTTCTCTATCTATATGATATAAGAATTTATCAGTAACTTATTCTTTAATATTAAAAAATAAAATAAAAACATAACGTTATAATATTATCCTTTAGATTGAAGTTTTTCTTATTCTAAATTATACTGCAAGTGCTCTTTATATCTTTTTCTGAGTCTAATGAGTCTTTAATACTCTTTAAAATTATGTTAGAAATTTGTTAATAATTATGTCCCGTGCATTATAGATTAAAGAAAAATAACAAATAATGCACAATTCTGCATTTTATAAAAAAGTGAATAGTTAATTTTTACAAATCCTTACGTTATTTTTCAACTATTTCTTATCAGATATATTATTAAGAAGTATCTTTTAATAATCTATATAAATAATAAGGAATAAAGAATGGAACTAAAAATTAACAGAAATGAGTTACTGGATGGTTTGAATAAAATACAAACCGTAGTTGAAAAGAAAAGTACTATGCCTATTATATCAAATGTCTTACTTGATGCATTAGACGATCGTTTAAATATAATAGCGACTGATCTTGAAGTGGGGATGAGAACAGAACATAATGCTGAGGTTATAAAAAAAGGAAAAATAACCGTCCCGGCCAGAAAACTATATGAAATGGTCCGAGAAATCCCAGGCCCACATATAACTATAAAGGAAAAAGAATCCGGCAGGATAAATGTAAGTTCGGGTAAAATTATTTATACGTTAGTAGGCTTACCGGCAGAACAATTTCCTTTGGTGTCATTTCATGAGGATGCAAAGACTATTGAAATCCCCGCAAAGACAATAAAGGATTTAATAAACAAGACTATCTTTTCCGTCTCTTTTGATGATAACAGAACCAATTTGGCAGGTATTTTTATAGAGAAGACAGCACAAGAAGATAAAGAGATATTGAGGATGGTATCCTCTGATGGACATAGATTATCTCTTATGGAAAAAGATGTTCCCGGTATAAACATCCTGGAAATTGATTCCGGGGTAATTTTACCAAGAAAAGGAGCCCGGGAAATACTAAAATTGTGCGAAGATGCAGAAAAGATTCTATTAGGATTCAAAGAAGATATCTGCGTTGTTGAAGCAAATAAAACAAAGATAGTGACACGGCTTATTGATGGAGAATTTCCGGATTACCGGACAATCATACCTGCGGAGGGTAACAAAAAGATATTTATAGAAAGGCAGTTTTTTTTGGATGTTCTGCGCAGAACAGCTATATTGTCCACGGATAAATATAAAGCAGTCAGCTTTAATTTTAGCAAAGGGAAAATGGAGGTTTTATCAGTAAATCCGGATATAGGAGATGCCAGAGAGGAGCTTGAAATAGAGTATGAAGACGATGTATTTAGTATAAACTTTAATATTAACTATTTAATAGAAGCCATTGGGGCTCTGGAGAGCAATAAGATAGCTATAGAATTTGAAAACGAGACCAACCCATGTCTTATAAAAGGCACTGAAGAAGAGGGTTTCTTGGGTATTATTATGCCCATGCGCGTGTAAAAGAGGATTATATAAATGAGTGTTTTTGAAGGTCAGATAGAGAATGCAGATATTAATAATTATACGGCTAAAGAGATAAAGGTACTAAGTGGTCTTACAGCGGTACGAAAAAGACCAGCTATGTATATTGGGAACACCGGTCCAGAGGGATTGCATCATCTTGTTTACGAAGTGGTGGATAACAGCATCGATGAGGCCCTTGCCGGATACTGTAATTATGTAGAAGTTTTGATTCATAGAGATGGAAGCGTTACCGTAGAAGATAATGGAAGGGGCATACCAGTTGATATTCACCAGACGGAGAAGAAACCCGCGGTAGAAGTGGTTATGACCGTGCTTCACGCCGGAGGTAAATTTGATCATAAGACATATAAAGTGTCCGGGGGCCTGCACGGGGTAGGGGTCTCTGTTGTGAATGCCCTTTCTCGATATCTGGAGGTTGAAATCTTTCTCAACGGGAAAATATACAAACAGAGATATGAGAGGGGAAACCCGGTAACTAAGTTAGAAGTTATCGGAGATACAAAGAAAAGAGGAACAAAGATAAACTTTCTACCGGATTCTGAGATATTTGAGGAAACAACAGAGTTTAATTTTGAAATACTTTCCCAGCGATTAAGGGAGCTGGCCTTCTTAAACAAAGAGGTAAGGATAGTATTAGAAGATGAAAGAAGCGGGAACAGAAAGGATTTTTTTTATGAAGGGGGTATTATATCTTTTGTACAGTACCTCAACAAAAACAAGACCGTTATTTATGATACGCCTATATACATATCCGGCAGGCGCGGCGATATAGATGTAGAGATAGCCTTACAGCACAATGATTCATATGTAGAGAAAATTTTTTCTTTTGCCAATAATATTAATACAAAAGAAGGGGGTACTCACCTTATAGGGGTTAGATCTGCGCTGACCAGGACGCTGAACCAGTACGCACTTAATGAAGACCTCCCCAAAAATCTAAAAGAAAGGATGGAGGGCGATGATGTAAGGGAGGGCCTGACGGCCGTAATAAGTGTCAAGATACCCAACCCTCAGTTTGAAGGCCAGACCAAGACAAAACTGGGGAATAGCGAGGTTAAGGGGTTAGTAGAGTCACTTGTCAATGAGAAACTCTCTTTATACCTCCAGGAAAATCCTTCTATCGCCAAGAAAATACTGGCTAAAGCGATAGACGCTGCCCGGGCCCGGGAGGCCGCCCGCAAAGCTAAAGACCTGGCCAGAAAAAAGGGTAGTTTATCAGATATGGTTCTTCCTGGGAAATTAGCTGATTGTCAGGAAAAGGACCCCGGCAGAAGTGAAATCTACATAGTCGAGGGTGACTCGGCCGGGGGATCTGCCAAGCAAGGCCGGAACAGGAAATTTCAGGCCATCCTCCCGCTTAAAGGGAAGATACTTAATGTAGAAAAGGCACGCTTTGATAAGATGCTGGAAAGCCAGGAGATAAGGACTCTAATTGCTGCCTTGGGAACAGGCGTGGGAAAGGCAGACTATGATATTAACAAGCTGCGCTACCATAAAGTTATTATAATGACTGACGCAGATATAGATGGTTCCCATATAAGGACCCTCCTGTTAACCTTTTTCTATCGTCAAATGCCTGAGTTGATTGAAAACGGTTTTCTTTACATAGCCCAGCCGCCGTTATATCGGGTGGCAAGAGGTAAGGAAGAAGAATTTATAAAAGATGAAGTTCGGATGAGCAGCCGTTTTTTAAAGAGGGCCGTACAGGAAAAGAATATCTCTGTAAAAGGAACGGAAAGAATATTTTCCGGACAGGATTTGGTGACCCTTATGGAGGGCCTGGTTCGTTATCAGGCCCGTCTCAATAGTCTGGCAAGGAAAGGATATGCGGCAGATGTCATAGAAACACTGGCCCTCAACCAGGGAGATCAAAAATACCTTTCTCAGGGGGTCATAAATACCGGGGCCTTCCGGGAGGTGTTGAACCGGAATGGCTATAAAAACGTAACAGTAACCGTCCGGGATGGAAAGGAAGAGATATATTGCCCTTCTAAAACAAAAGGCCGGCCTGAAAAGGCTATTACACTGGAATTCGTGGTTTC
This sequence comes from Thermodesulfobacteriota bacterium, assembly GCA_031082315.1. Lineage (NCBI taxonomy): Bacteria > Pseudomonadati > Thermodesulfobacteriota > Thermodesulfobacteriota bacterium. The sequence goes on along the minus strand of JAVHLC010000001.1, from coordinate 345,338 downwards.
CCCGGAGTTTCAGAACCTGTGTGAACTGGGAAGAAATGTTTCTCAACCGGGTAACCCTCCTTTTGTGCTGTCCATGGATAACTATGAGTACGAGGTTAAATCCAGGGGTGAGCTTCTGGAAAGGGTGATGGAAGAAGGAAAGAAGGGATTTTTTATCCAGCGTTATAAAGGATTAGGAGAGATGAATCCCGAGCAACTCTGGTCCACCACTATGGACCCCTCACGGCGCACACTCCTTCAGGTGCAAATAGAGGACGTCTTTACTGCTGATGAGATATTTACGGTTCTTATGGGGGACAAAGTAGAGCCCAGAAGAGAGTTTATCCAAACAAACGCCCTCGAAGTCACATTCCTTGACATATAAAAAGAAAGAATTCAGAAGACAGAATACAAGTGTCAGCAGTCCTAAGAGCGAATACAGAGGGCGGTTAGTTGATTATCGGCTGTCAACTGCAGACTGTTGATTAGTAATAGGGGTTATTATGTATTCCACGGAAAGTATTGGCCAGGTCAGCATCGAAAAAGAGATAAAAAAATCATACCTTGATTATGCCATGAGTGTAATCATCGGCCGAGCCTTGCCGGATGTGCGCGACGGGCTTAAGCCGGTGCACAGGCGTATTTTATACGCCATGCACGATTTAAAGAACGAATGGAATAAGCCGTATAAGAAATCGGCGCGTATAGTCGGTGACGTCATCGGTAAGTATCATCCGCATGGAGACGTCGCTGTATATGACACGCTCGTTCGCATGGCGCAGGATTTCAATATGAGATACCCCCTGGTGGACGGGCAGGGGAATTTTGGATCGATTGACGGGGACTCTCCTGCGGCTATGCGATATACAGAAGTTCGTATGGCAAAGATCACCCAGGAACTTCTTGTTGACATTGAAAAAGATACCGTCAATTTTTCCCCAAATTACGATGACTCCCTGATGGAACCAGAGGTTCTTCCCTCCCGATTGCCAAATCTGCTCCTCAACGGTTCCGCCGGAATAGCCGTGGGGATGGCCACAAATATACCACCGCACAACTTAACAGAGGTCGTTGACGGGCTTCTTCTTCACATAGATAAACCGGATGTTACTACAGATGACCTTTTGTCCTGTATCCAGGGCCCGGATTTTCCAACTGGTGGTTTTATCTGTGGACGGTCCGGTATAAAAGAGGCTTACCGGACGGGGCGGGCCAGTATCAAGATGCGTGCCCGGGCCGCTATTGAGAAGGCCAGAATCACCGGGCGGGTGAGTATTGTAATAAATGAACTTCCTTTTCAGGTGAACAAGGCCCGGTTAATCGAGCGGATTGCGGAACTGGTCAGAGATAAAAAGATAGAGGGTATTCAAGCGGTAAGGGATGAATCAGACCGGGAAGGCATGAGGATCGTTGTCGAACTGAAGAAGGATGAGGTGGCGGATGTTGTTTTGAATCAACTTTATACGCAGACCCCCATGGAATCCTCCTTTGGGATCAATATGCTGGCCATCGTAAACAACAGGCCGGAGGTTTTGACCTTAAAGGACCTCCTGGGCCATTTTTTGGAGCACCGGCAAGAGGTCATTATCAGGAGGACGCGATTTGACCTGAAAAAGGCAGAGGAAAAGGCGCACCTCCTTGAGGGATTGAAGATCGCCCTTGACAATCTGGATTTGGTCGTTGATTTAATCAAGTCCTCGGCCACACCCAAAGAGGCCAAGGCGAGATTGGTCGCCACCCTCCATCTGTCTGAAGTACAGGCCCAGGCCATCCTGGATATGCGTCTGCAAAGGCTGACCGGTCTGGAAAGAGAGAAGATATTAGAGGATTATAGGGCGACCCTGGCGGACATAGAGCGTTATAAGGCGATACTGGCGAGCGATGAGCTGGTTCGTAGCATCATAAAAGAGGAGTTGCAGGCCGTAAGGGCTGCCTATGGTGATGAGCGCCGCACCGAGATTGTAGAAGACGCGGGAGAGATCAATGTAGAAGACCTTATTGCTGAAGAGGATGTGGTGGTTACAGTCTCACATCGCGGCTACATTAAACGCAATTCGGTCAACCTCTACCGGAGCCAGCGCCGGGGTGGGAAAGGTATAACCGGGGCAGAAACGCGGGAAGAAGATTTTGTGGAGAATCTTTACATTGCATCCACACACGATTATTTTCTTTTCTTCACAAACCTTGGCCGGCTCCACTGGCTTAAGGTCTATCAGATTCCTCAAGCGGGGCGGCTGGCCAGAGGGAAAGCCATCGTGAATCTGCTGAATTTGCAGGCAGAAGAGACGATAAAGACCATATTACCCGTGCGTACTTTTGAACCAGACCGGTATCTAGTTATGTCCACAAAGAAAGGACTGGTGAAAAAGACGGACTTGATGGCCTATTCCAATCCGCGCGCCGGGGGTATTAATGCGGTAAATATACGCGAAGGAGATGAACTGGTAAGCGTAGCGCTTACAGATGGGAAGAAGGACATCTTTTTGGTAACCCGTCACGGACTATCTATTCGCTTTAATGAGGATGACATCCGGGAGGTTGGACGTGTGGCGATGGGTGTGAAGGGCATCTCGTTAGGAGAAGGTGACGAGGTGGTCGGTATGGAGGTCGTGGGGGAAGGCGCAACCGTTCTTACTGTTACGGAAAACGGGTATGGAAAGAGGACCAACCTGGAAGATTATCGCCCACAAGGCCGCGGAGGGAAGGGCGTTATTACGATCAAGACAAGTGAGCGCAATGGGCCGGTAGTGGGGGCGTTACAGGTTATTAAAGACGAAGAAGTGCTGCTTCTGGCTAGTAGCGGAAAGATTATTCGGATTAAGGTAAGCGGCGTTCCCACACATGGACGCAACACGCAGGGCGTCAAACTCTTCCAAATGGAGCCAGCGGAAAAGGTCGTGAGCATCGCCCGACTGGCGGAGAGGGAAGAAGAGGCCGATGTCCAGACGTAGTTCTATAGGTGTTATAGGAGGAGGGAGCTGGGGTACAACCCTAGCCAACCTTCTTGCTGAAAAAGGGTGTGATGAGGCGACCTTGTGGGTCCGTAGAGAGGCCCTGGCCGGAGATATGGCGGAGACCAGGGAAAACAAGACTTATCTGCCGGGCATAAAGCTGGACGCCCGGCTTGGAATTACATCTTCCCTGAAAGAGGCCGTCGAGTCCAAAGAGTTTATAGTGATGGCGGTTCCATCGCATGTCTTGCGAGCCGTAGTAAGCCGGCTAATCCCTTTTCTTTCTCCTGCCAGTATCGTGGTCACGGTCAGCAAGGGTATAGAGAATGAAACACTTCTCACCATGACAGAAGTTTTGGAAGAATTATTGCCTGGAGAACAGCACGATAAATTGGCCGTCCTTTCCGGTCCCAGTTTTGCCCGTGAGGTAAGCCAAAAGGTTCCTACAGCGGTGACCGCTGCCTCGGCGAGTGAAGATGTAGCCAGAGCGGTACAGGAATTATTCGCCACACCATACTTTCGTGTCTATCGTTCCTCTGATGTCAGGGGCGTAGAATTAGGAGGCGCCCTTAAAAATGTTATTGCTATTGCGGCCGGTATCTGTGACGGGCTTGGTTTTGGGACCAATACCCGGGCAGCCCTGATTACGCGTGGGTTGGCCGAGATAAGTCGCTTAGGGCTAAAAATCGGGGCAAAACCCCTTACCTTTGCTGGCCTGGCCGGCCTGGGTGATCTGGTCCTGACCTGTACGGGAGATCTGAGCCGGAATCGGACGGTAGGTCTCAGGCTCGGGCAGGGAATGAAACTGAAAGAAATCCTGGACGGGATGAAAATGGTGGCTGAAGGGGTAAAGACCACCCGATCGGCCTATTTTCTGGCCCGAAAATGCCGGGTAGAAATGCCGATAATTGAACAGGTGTATAAAGTACTCTACGAGGATAAAGACCCGCTCGGGGCAGTTAAGGACTTGATGTCTAGAGATTTGAAAGAGGAAGGGGAGGTGTCCTTTTTCCAGTAGGGTGAGTGAAGAAATGGCGGAGAGAGAGGGATTCGAACCCTCGGTAGAGGTTTCCCCCTACACTCGCTTAGCAGGCGAGCACCTTCGGCCTACTCGGTCATCTCTCCGTAGCCCGGTAAAATCTAAGATTTCAGATTTGAGATATCTTTGGCGGAGGGAGTAGGATTCGAACCCACGTTCGCGTGAGCGAAAGCGGTTTTCAAGACCGCCGCCTTAAGCCTCTCGGCCATCCCTCCAACGGACAACATTTTTAACATCTGTTACCGGTTGTGTCAATGATTCGTTACGGTGTTGACAAAGCAGGCGGTTTGCGGTATAAAAATTGCTGAGTGAGCGGGAATAACTCAGTGGTAGAGTGCAACCTTGCCAAGGTTGAAGTCGCGGGTTCAAATCCCGTTTCCCGCTCCATTTTATTTTTGCCTCTTGATTTCCGCCAGATATTTCTGCTCCACCCCACTAACCCAAACTGTATCCCATTATAAATAAACGGAGGCCAGGGTGTACTACACCGCATTAAGACCATATACCTTGAAGAGACTGGAGGAGATAGGCCGGGCCGATATCCTGGTGGGTATTCCTGCCTATAACAACGAACGGACTATAGCCCACGTGATCCAGATGGTTTCCCACGGCCTGGACAAGTATTACAAGGAACACAAGAACGTAATTATGATAGCCGACGGGGGCTCTACCGACGACACCCGGGAGATGGTTAAAGAATTTCAGCTTAAGCCCTGGCAGGAAAAACTCCTTTCCATCTACCGCGGACCGGGCGGGAAGGGCACGGCCTTTCGTTCCATATTTGAAGCGGCAGTAAGGCTGGACGTCAAGGCCTGTATCGTGGTGGATTCAGATATCAGGAGCATTACCTCGGACTGGGTGCAGCATCTGCTTTCTCCGGTTTTGGAGAAAGGCTATCAATATGTTACACCGGTTTATTGTCGTCATAAGTACGATGGCACTATAACCAACAATATAGTCTATAATCTGACCCGGGCTCTTTATGGAAGGCGCATCCGCCAGCCCATAGGTGGTGATTTTGCCTTTTCCCGGGAAGTAGCCGCTTACTATATTGATCAACCGGTATGGGATACGGAAATCGCCCGTTTTGGTATAGATATCTGGATGACTACACAGGCCGTTGTGCAAGGATTTAAGATTTGTCAGGCCAACCTGGGGGTCAAAGTGCACGACGCCAAGGACCCGGCTGCACACCTGGGGCCTATGTTCCGCCAAGTGGTGTGGACTATCTTTTATCTCATGGAACAAAATGAATCTTATTGGAAAAAGACAAAAAAAAGTACGCCGGTGGAGACCTTCGGCGCTGAGAAATGTTCGGAACCGGAGCCTATTAAGGTCGATTTAGATGGACTCATTTATAATTTTCAGGTTGGTTTTAAACAATTCAAGTCGTTTTGGAAGGACATATTAGATTCTGATAGTTACAGTGATCTCAAAAAAGCCTCCAAAATGAGTGCGAAGGACTTCTCGTTGCCGGTAGAGACCTGGGTCCGGATTCTCTACGAATTAGCGGCCACCTTCCACTATTGGCCGATGAACCGAAACAAACTGGTAGATCTCATGACCCCCCTCTATTATGCACGAGTCGCCTCCTTTGTCCGCGAAACGTGGGATATGGATTCTTCTAAGGCCGAAGAGATTGTAGAGAAAAACGCCGAGGCCTTCGAACAACAGAAGGGTTATCTGCTTAAGATGTGGGATAAGAAAAGAAAGGTATATGAAAAACTGAGTGAAAGGGTTTAGCTATCTTATCAACATAATATGGATGTCCATAACATTGGTTCTTGTGGGGCCGGTTATAAGTAGCTCTCCAGTCTCTTTAAAAAGGGTATAGGAATCATTGTTTGTAAGATAGTTTTCAGGCTTCAGGCCCTTTTTAAGTGCCTTTCTATAGGTACTGCCGCTTACTATGGCCCCGGCGGCATCTGTGGAGCCGTCTGTCCCGTCTGTCCCGCCACTCACAAACGTTACACCGTTTAACTCTTGTATTTCAATAGCAAAAGACAGGGCCAGCTCGGTATTCCTTCCCCCAAAGCCCTTGCCTTTGACCGTAACGGTGGGTTCACCTCCGGCGAGAATACAGAGAGGGGGCGATGACGGATGTCCCGACCGGAGAATCTCTTTCGCTATGGCCGCATAAAACCTGGCCAGTTCTCTGGCCTCACCCTGGATTTGTGACGAGAGGATCAGGGTTTTAAAGCCCAGGGATTTGGCCTTGTTCTCTGCGGCTTTCAAGGCTACTAAATTACCTCCAATAATAAGGTTGTAAACCTTACAAAAGCAGAGATGACCGGGTCTTGGCGTCTCTTGTACCTTCCCTTCCAGCCCGGCCCGGAGATGTTTGATAATACCCTCGGGCAACCTGGACGTAAGGTTATATTTTTCCAGTACATCCCAGGCGTTCTGGAAGGTGGAAGAGTCAGGGACAAAAGGCCCTGAGCCTATAACATCCAGATCGTCTCCCACGACGTCGGAGAGTATCAGGTTGATCACCGTGGAAGGGTGGGCCTGTTTGGCCAGACCCCCTCCCTTGGTCATGGAGATATGCTTGCGCACGGCGTTTATCTCTTTAATGGTGGCCCCCGACTTGAGAAGGAGATTGGTCAGTCTCTTTTTCTCAGATAACGTGATGGGAGGTACGGGCAGGGGCGATAGGGCCGAGCACCCGCCGGAGGTAAGAAATATTATAAGGTCGTCGGCTTCAGACCCTTTGAGAAGTGCTAATATCTTTTGTGCTGCCTGGAGTCCGGCCTTATCCGGTACAGGATGTCCGGCTTCCAAGGCCATTATGTACTTGAGTGGGCCAGAGTGGCCATACCTGGTAACTACGATGCCCTTACGGATTCTTTTTTGCAGTATTTCTTCACAAGCGGCGGCCATGGGCACAGAAGCCTTGCCGGCGCCAAGGACAAAGACCCGCCGGAACCGCCTCAGGTCATACTCACGGCCTTTTTGCAGTTCACCGCCGAGGATAAGCATATCGTTTTTGACCACAAGATGTTTATGCACGGCTTCATACGGATCTACAGCCGAAAGACCGGCCTGGAAGATTTTTCTGGCGGTAAGGCGAAGGTCGTCCATAAGATTGCCTGTTTTGGAGAGGTATGATAAGCTTTATATTAATATGATGGCACGGATATATCAAATAGTTAGTTTTCATCCGGAAACCAAAAAATTCCGGATGAGCTATCAGCACTCAGCCATCAGCGTTCAGCTTAATATGTTGTTTGTCTTAGGTTTTTGCTGACAGCTAATTGCTGATCGCTGAAAGCGTGAAGCCGGAAACAGTAGTTTCCGGATGAACACTAGTTAGTTCAGGTTCAAGACCACACGAAAAGACAATCTCCGGGGACAATGGCAATCCTCTGGCTTAAATTTGTAATCGCTACACTGGCTATCCTTTATTCAGGCGCCAGACTTTCCGTTTATGGCGATATCATAGCCGAGAAGTCGGGCCTGGGAAGGACCTGGGTAGGAGTGGTTCTGATGGCCTCGGTGACTTCGCTGCCTGAACTGGCTACCGGGCTGAGCTCCGTAATCTACACCCATACCCCAGACATCGCTGCCGGAGACATTCTTGGTAGCTGCGCCCTTAACATGCTGATACTGGCGGCACTGGATGCTGTTGTCGGGCGCATCCCCTTATCTTCGAGGGCCCACCAAGGGCAGACCTTGGCCGCAGGCTTCGGGATCCTTCTCCTTTCTTTGGTGGCCCTCAGTGCCTGCTTTAATAGTATGGCCGTAACCGTTGGCTGGATCAGTCTTTATAGTATTCTGTTTATTCTTATCTACCTGGTGGCTATGCGGCTTATCTTCTTTTATGAGAAGCAGCAGAGATCGGCTGCGAGAGAAAAGGTTATAGGATTGAAATATGGGGAGATCCAGAAGAGGACTGCTTACCTGGGGTATTCTATTCACGCTGTCCTGGTTATAATTGCGGGTGCGTGTCTCCCCGGTATTGGCAAGGGTATTGCTGAAACTACGGGCCTCGGTCAGACCTTTGTAGGAAATATTTTCATTGCTGCGGCCACGTCGCTCCCGGAGGTAGTGGTCTCTGTCTCTGCGGTAAAGATGAACGCTATAGACTTGGCTATCGGAAATCTTTTTGGAAGCAATCTTTTTAATATAGCCATTCTGGCCTTAGACGACATATTTTTTGTAGAAGGCCCCCTTCTATCTTTTGTGCAACAGAATCACCTGATCTCGGCCCTTTCTGCTATAGCGATGACCGCTATTGCTATCATCGGTCTGACCTATCGGGCAGGCAGAAAAAGGCTGTTTTTGGCCTGGGACTCGGTTGGGATAGTGCTTGTTTATCTTGTTAACCTTATGTTACTCTATACAAAAAGGTAGGGGCAGCAGCTCTTACCGATAAGGAAGATAGGAAAGAAACGAACGCTTCAGACGCTCTATGGAAAAACCCATACCACCCTTCGAGTTCAGACAGTGTGCGAGCATACTAAAATCCACAGGTGAAAAGGCAAAAAATCTCCGGGAACTCAGAGACATAATTGCTCGTGTCAGTGATGAAGCCATATTTCATCACACCTACCAATATTTCTTGAAGGGTCATATCTATCAATATACCAACGATTTTGCCCAATGGGCCGGATAAAGTCTGGAAGAAGAGGCGCTTGCCGAGCATCTATCAGTTCTAGACCCATACGAATTTAAGACTATAGAGGCTTTGCGCAGTGCGCTGGTGGCGGTAATCGATCATTATTTAATAGATTTTCCTGAGCCAAGAGAGGCTATGCCTGGAGATGAATTCCATTTTAATGAGACCATAACCCTCATATTTCCGGTCGGGATAAGGGCAAAGAATCTTGCCGAATTCTTAATGGCTATAAAATATGTGGATGCCGGGTCGATATATTATCATTTCTACGAGGCAAGGATGCGTCTGGGCGGCGGCATAGATGATTTTTCTGCGTGGATAGAGAGCTCTCTGGAAAAGAAAGATCTAGGAGAAAAGATAAGGGCCATAGACCCTTTTATGCATAGCATAGAGGAGATCAGGAACCATATAACCAACGTGGTTGAGAAAGAGGCCAGGCGCGACATGGAGGTTATGTAGGCGATGATCTCAGATTACTCAGGCATTGTGCCCAAAGGAGACTTGCAACTACTACAGAAGCTCGGCGAGAAATTAAGGAACAGGTCTTTTCTCCACATAAACTCTACCCGGGCCGGTGGTGGAGTGGCCGAGATACTCCAGAGAATGATCCCCCTGCTTCGGGAATTGGACATAAATGCAAGGTGGGAAGTCATTGAGGGAGATGACAAGTTTTTTGATATAACCAAAAAAATCCACAACACGATTCAGGGGAATCTTGACCATATCAGCAAGGAAATGTGGGAATACCATTATGAGGTAAACAAAAGAAACGCAGGAAAGCTCAACCTGGATGCAGATGCGGTTTTAATCCACGATCCCCAGCCGGCCCCTCTCATCGAGTTCAGGAAAACCGGAAAATGGATATGGAGATGTCACATCGATGCCGCGAACCCTTTGAAAAAAGTGAGCGATTATCTGAGGCGTTATTGGGAAAAATATGACGCCGCCATCTTTTCTGTGGCCAGATTCGCACGGTCCATGCCTATAGACGAATTTATCATCGCTCCATCTATCGACCCCCTGAGTGAAAAGAACCGGGAACTTACCGAACAGGAAATAGGAGAGGTTTCGGAACGACTTCAGATACCAAGAGACAGGCCGATAATCTTACAGGTCTCAAGATTTGACCGGTTTAAGGATCCGACAGGGGTAATAAGGGCTTATAAGGTAGTCAAGAAATATAATGATTGTATTCTTGTTTTGGCAGGGAGCCCGGCGGCGGATGATCCGGAAGGGGAGGAGGTTTTAAAAGAGGTAAGAGAATATGCGGCCGATGATCCCGACATATTTATTCTCTTGTTACCGGCATTCAGCGACAGGGACATAAACGCCCTGCAGAGGATGGCGGATGTTATTCTGCAAAAGTCCACGCGGGAAGGTTTCGGCCTTACCGTTTCCGAGGCCATGTGGAAGGGAAAGCCGGTCATAGGTGGGGCCGTGGGCGGTATCCCTCTGCAAATAGTCCACGGCGTAACCGGCTTTCTTGTACATTCTGTGGAAGGCGCCGCCTTCAGGATAAGGCAGTTTTTGAATAATCCGGAAATGGCGGCGCAGATGGGTGAAAAAGGCAGGGAATATGTGCGGATTAATTTCCTTATAACCAGGCAGACAAGAGACTATCTTTCGGTCTGGTATGCGTTAGAGAACAAGGGAAAGAACGTTTTGGAGCTGTGAGTGTCTTTTCAAGACCCCTTCAGACGTTGCAAGTCAGAGACCTTCTGATTATACAATTCGATCACGTCCCGGCGGGATAACATGCCGATCAGTTCCCTGGGGTTGTCTTCCCTTACCACGGGGAGCATGTCAATATTTTTCGCCGTGAATTTTTTCAGGACCGTATGCAGATCTTCGGCGAGATGCGTGGTTATGACTTCTGACCAGGCGATGTCTTTCATGATGACCAGGTCATCGAGGTCATGCTCAAAGAGATGGTGTCGGATATCATTAATGGAGAAGATGCCGGTCAACTGATTCCGGCTGTTTATTACCGGAAAGTAGTGTTGCTCTGCATGAGAGAAGGTATATAAGAAATCTTTGAACTTAACATTTTCTTGTACGGTAACTATTTTTCTTATCTTGTTTTCCAGGCTGCGGACGGTTAGTCCCTCCAAAAGATCCGTTAGGAAGTCCCCGGCATGGGCGGGTGAATCAATGCGTGAAGAAACCTGTTTATGATAAATGGTCCATTTCCGCGAAAAGATAAAGGCCAGGGTACAGACCAGGAGGGCCGGAAGAAGCAGATGATAGGAACCGGTCATTTCACTTACCATGATGATGGTAGAAAACGGGGCCTTGGAGGCCGCAGAAAAGAAACCAGCCATACCCACAATGGCAAATGCTGCCGGTTGCTGGACTATATCGGGCATCAGATAATGAAAGGCCTGCCCCACGGCTGCGCCTAAAGAAGCTCCTATAACCATGGCCGGACCAAAGACCCCTCCACTGCCACCGGAACCTATAGAGAGGGAAGTGGTCAATATCTTGCCCAGTCCCACCGCAACTAAAACGGGGATGGCCACCAGATTGTTCAGGGTCATCTGTATAAAGCCATACCCGAAGGCCAGTGTTTGAGGCAAAAAAAAGCCTATGCAGCCGGTCAAAAAGCCACCTATTGCCGGTTTGATATAATTAGGGAGGTTTATGCTTTTGAAGATATCGTGGACGCCGTAGAAAATTTTGACATAAAGGAAGGCGGCGCCGGCCAGTATTAGGGCAAGAACCGAATATGGGAAGAGCTGGCGTGGATCATTAAAAACAAAATCGTGGGTGCTGAAAAGCGACCCCCAGCCAAAAACCAGACAAAAGATACAATAGGCGACCACGGAAGAAATGCCGGCCGGGATAAGGACTTCAGATTCAAACTCGGCTTCCTTGTATAAAACCTCAGCCGCAAATAATGCACCAGCCAACGGCGCCCGGAATATGCTTCCTACGCCGGCCGCCATACCTGCGGCCAGCATGATCCGGCGCTCCCGGTCCGATAGCCTCAAACGAGTAGCCAGAAATGAGCCAAAGCCGGCTCCAATCTGGGCAATGGGGCCCTCCCGTCCTCCTGAGCCTCCCGTACCTAAAGTTATAAAAGAGGCCAGGGTCTTAATAACGGGGACTCTGGATCTTATGAACCCTCCCTTTTTGTGATACGCCTCAATGGCGGCGTCAGTGCCGTGGCCTTCTGCCTCCGGGGCAAAAGTATAAACCAGCCAGCCGCTGACAAGCCCGCCCAGGGCCGGCACCAGCAACAGCGCCCACCGCCGGAAAGGAGTTGAGAATTCCTTGAATAAAGGGGCTTCACCAGCGGGATGGGGCGGGCGGTAACCAGCCAAGAAATCCAGAAAATAATGTAGCCCAACCTGGCATAAGAAATAAAATATGATAGCTCCGCAACCGGCGATAACACCGATCAGGACATAATTTAAAAACCATTTGCCCAAGGCAAAGAATTGCGCTTTATCGATTTTCAAGTTTAGCTTGGTGTTATTCAATGTGTATTTAAGATTATCTCATACTGGTTATAGAAATCCAGGCTGCAAATGTCAATAGCTACAGCATGAAAAGGAATAGGCTCGGGGCAGGCGGCTCAAAAGAATTTATCGTGTAGAGAAAAGCGGTGCAGTAGTAGCCGGGCAGGGCTTGTATCTTTGGCCGGTCCTGTGTTACCTTATAACAGGTTCACCAAGATGTCCTTTTAAGCTCTCAGATTTTCCCTAAAAAGTGTGTCCCGGAGGTGCGAATTTGACAATTAAAGGCATGACCATTCCGATTTTAGTAAGCCTTTTTTCTGTAACAGTCCTATTTTTTGTAAGGAGCATGGCCTTTAGAGTTCTTCACAAGTGGGCGGAAAGGAGCCATACAAAAATCGATGACCTTATAGTACACTCTCTCCGGACCCCGTCTATTTACTGGTGCATTGCCATCGGACTATACCTTGGTTTTGGTATATCCGAACTTCCGGCCAAATACGTATCTTATATAAGCAAAGCCATTCACGTCATTTTAATCCTTTCGGCCACTATAGCCGCTGCTAACCTGGCCGGACAGGCATTTAGAAATTATATTGAGAAGTCGGCTATTCCCATACCCACCACCGGTCTCGTCCATGGTATCTTAAATGGTACTATCTTGATCGTAGGTTTTTTGATAATACTTACCACCCTCGGTATATCAATAGCCCCTCTTCTCACCGCCCTGGGCGTGGGCGGGTTGGCCGTGGCCCTGGCCTTGCAAGACACCCTCTCCAACCTCTTTGCCGGCGTGCACATACTCCTGGAGAAGTCCGTAAGGATCGGAGATTTCGTAAGGCTTGAAAACGGCCAGGAGGGCTATGTCGAGGATATCACCTGGAGGACTACCCGGATAAGGATGTTGCCTAACAATATGGTGGTAATTCCGAACAGCAAACTGTCCCAGAGCATAGTGACTAACTATTACCTGCCGGAGAAAAGGATGTCTTTACAGATTCCGGTCTCGGTAAGCTATAGCTCCGATCCCGAAAAGGTGGAAAGAGTCCTTGTCGAAGAGACAAAAAAGGCTGCCGGCGAGATACCCGGCCTGCTGGCCGACCCGGAGCCTTTGGTCAGATTTATCCCCGGATTTGGTGACAGCTCCCTCGATTTTACCCTGATATGCCAGGTGCAAGAGTTTGTTGACCAGTATCTCGCCCAGCACGAACTTAGAAAGAGGATATTCAAACGATTTAAAGAAGAGGGGATCGAGATTCCATTCCCGCACCGCACCGTTTATCTTAAGGAAGAAAGGGACCAGATAAAGAAAAATGCCGATCTACGTGGGTGATGACACCACGGACGAGGATGCCTTCAAAGCCATAAAGGGACGAGGCGTATCCATCTGCATCGGGGGAACCCCGGAGGCAGATTATTATTTAAAAAGACAGGAAGAGGTAAGGGTGTTCCTTGAACAGCTCATAGGGTTATCAAAAACCATATAGTTTGCTGATTCATAGCATCCATGATAATCAGATACCTCAGACGCCTCCAATTTCCCAACGCGAAAAAATTACCTTACCAGTTCTATTCAACAAGTTCAGTTAATCCCGATTTGCCTAGCCAACGGGCAGCCAAGCTCAGCCGACCCGAAACCGCGTAGCGGTTGAGCGGTCGGCTGTAGCGCTGTGTTAGCGGCTATTTGATGGGCTCTACACCAAGGTCTCTGCATATCTTCTTTACCAAGATATCCTTGATCTCGGAATGTCGTGGAATTGCCGACCGCTTGTTCAAGGCAGGATTGTGCCACCATGAATGTCTTCCGCCTTCCCTCAAAAGATCGCATCCTTGACTGCGCAGATACTTTAGAAGTTCATTTCTTTTCATATGGCAATTTTTTCTTCCTTGTAATCGCTGCCAGCGGCGGTCAGGGCATCCTGGCGATTGAATTCCAGCGCTTCCCTTAGCGTAATCTCCAGTGTTTCTTTCAATTCTTCGTATGTTCTTTCCTGGCAATTAACTCCGGGCACTTCTTCTATCCACCCAACCCACCAGTCGTCTTCCTTTTTTACAACAGCGGTATATTCGTTCTTCATGGTCATCACCTCCTTACTATTGAATATTTTGCCGCTACACGGAGGTCACCGGGAGCCAGCTTTATCGGCGATCCGGTGCACCGCCTGGTGTACGCCCGGCATGGGCGTGAGCTTAAGGGGTGCAAGTCCCCTGTACGTGAACCCTGCCCACGTAGTGATACGTTAGCAGAAGTACCAGCCGAAGGCAAGGGCGGAATCGTGAGAGACCGTCTGAAGGGTTCGAAGCGCAGCGGAGACCACGAGCCAACGGCGAGAGCGACCGTAGGGAGCGGTAACCCGGAGTGCAAAGCTATGAGCCGACGAACAGACAAAATCGTCAGGATGAACGATTTTGAACAGCTTTGCTGGCCCGAAGGGCGAGCCACAGGACGTGGCGAGTAAACGGCATACAAGGCCAAGTTTCCGGGCAAGTCAGCACAACATGACGAAGCCCCGGGTTCGGGAGATATGGTAAATGCCGCGGTTGTGTAGCGAAAGTCCACGTCCTTATCCGGGGAGATCTGCTCAACGAGCGTCCTTGGATTGCTACGGGAGCCGGACTGAGGCCCATTTCGAAAGGAATGGATAAGCCACCGTACCCTAAGGCAGCCCAGGAAGCGTCCCAAGGGGTAACCCATGGGGTGATTGAGCAGAAGTCAGCAGAGGCCATAGTAGGCGTGAACCGCCGAAGGGCCGAACATGAAGCAGGGAAGGAGTAGCAATGAGCTTTCATGACACGATGAATCCGACCGGAGGAGTGGACATGGGGCGCGTCATTGAAGTACCCGACCCGGATCAACACCAGACTCGTAGGTGAACATCTACTGTCCGGCTACGGCCCGATAGGCTTCATGAACCGCCTGGTGCGGACCCGCATGCCAGGTGGTGTGGGGGCTGGGGGCTAAACACCCCCGGCTACCCGATTATGCAAACAATTTTTATCTTTATTTTTCCAACGTTTCCGCGTATTCTTTTCCTCTAAGGTGGTCAGCAAGTTTTATCAATTCAAAGGACTCTACCAAGGCCACTGGAAAATGACAGGTGTCCCTCCATATTTCAATCTGATCGTCGACCCGTTTTTCTTGCTCTCCTAACCATCTAATCATTCCTCCGGTTTTACCTTTATCTATGTCTCTCCCCTTTTGAAATAATATTGTGGTTAGGCATAAATGCGATTCGAAATAAGGTACTATGTGGACTTTGTATTGTTTTTCCTTTTCGTTAGCACTGACCTTTAATATTAATATCTTAATGAGTCTTCCACTTGCTTGTGTATAGTCGCGAAGTTTTTTCCAAACAAGATCTTCCATGGCTCCAGGTATTTTTTCCTTAAGAATGCGTATGCTCTCCACTAATACGGGCGCGGCCATCCCAAACATGTCTTCCTCAGGAATTACATTTTCCGTTTTAAGGATCAACTGTGAATGCCCAAATGTCAGCGGTGATTCTACGAGATATACGTAAATGTTGTTATCTTCCGACCGCTTCCTTAACCAAGTTCTTTTCTCCATAGTATTTGGGTACTTATCGCCCATCCATCATCTCCATTTATAGCCTACATAGCCTATGTATGTTCATGCGCATAACATTATAGATTATATCGACTCGATTTTTTTCGTAGAAATCTGCGTTCAGGGGTAATCGTATAAAAACTTGCAAAATAACACAATAAGATAAAATCTATTTAAATATTAGAGAGATAGGGGCGATAAGACAAAGAACAACATTGGCTTTTCGATCGGGGAAAGTCTATTTTTTATTACCTGGAGACATAAAGGTGAGGGGGATACCGGGAAATAATGATTGGTGAGAAGATCCTCAGCAGAGGAGAAAGGATACCCGAAGACCGGCCTGGTTTCAGCACAAATCCTTCATTACCCTGTCGTTAAATGAGAGAGACCTGACTGGCCTTGCAGCTACCGAGCCTTTTCTCATAGCGAGGGGCGGCTATGCCCATTATATCCGACATTTCTTCTTTCCTGGCCAAAAAGCGGCCAAGCGATCGTTCCCTTAAAACCATCTTTGGCCTGAAACGCAAAGAAAATGGATTGCGGAAAACGCCCCTTGCCTTTATCCGGTAATCGAGATGGGGGCCGGTCGCTAATCCGGTAGCGCCAACAAAGCCTATGGTCTCTCCTTGTTTTACGCTTGCCCCGGGTTTTATCTCTCGCGTAAAACGGGACAGGTGACCGTAATAAGTCTCGTACCCGCCGGGATGTTTAAGAACGACCTGCTTTCCGTACCCACCGCGCTGTCCGCGAGAAACAACCACACCGTCGGCTGCCGCCAGAACCGGCGTCCCGGTAGGGGCGGCCAGGTCTATCCCCAGGTGCGGTCTGTTTATTCCCAGGATAGGATGTCTTCTGCTTCGGCTAAAACCCGATGTCAGGCGGCTAAAGGGCACCGGAGAGCGCAGGAAATGCTTGCCAAGGGACTTGCCCTGCGCGTCGTAGTAAGCGCCTTTTTCTCCGGGGCGTGCATGATAATAAGCCTCGTAAGCGTCTGACACTGTTTCATATCGCGCTGCCAGTATATGGCCATAGCCGACCAATTGGCCGTCCTTGAAATACTTTTCAAAAATCATGGTGAAGCGGTCTCCAGGCTGCGGTTCAGTGTTAAAATCGATGTCGGAGGCGAATATATCTGCAAAGGCCAGGATCAGGCGGTCATCTTCACCTGACTCCCCGAAGGACGCAAAGAGAGAAGAGGTTATTTCACCGGAAAGTTTCACAATGTGTCTTTCAATCTCAACATCTTCCGTATAGATACTGTAATTATCCTTTTCTTTTTTTAGGGTGTAGACTTCCACGGGGCTGACGTAATAACGGCACCGGACTACATCGCCGGCCGGGGAAAGTTCAATTTTATACTGCACGCCGGGTTTACACCTTCGAAAGTCAACCAACTCAGACAAGTAACCAATAACGGTATTTATTGCCTCGGCCGGTACACGGTGTCTCCTCAGAGAGTCGTAAAACGTCTCCGTCCCCCTCAAGGCGCCTGATATAATATTAGAGACTATTTCACAGTCCGGAGAATTCTGCCCCCCGGAAGGGAGGACCGCTGTTTTTAGGTAGTTGAGCGATACAAATAGCACACCTAGTACCATAACCCACAGGCACAGAACGGCTGCTGCAAATATCTTTTTTATCATACTAGAGATACCTTATAGGAAGCCGGGCCTTAACCCGCTGTCTTGTAGCAGAGGCCTGATGGAATGGATTCTCAAGGAATCGGGGTTAAGGTTCTATAGCACGGCTTCGCACTGAATGTCAACTCACTAAAGGCGTTTTTTCAGTTAAAGGGGTTGACGTGGCCACGCCATTTCGTTAGGTTATGATGTAGAAGGCCACCGTAACGTTACCTATAAGTCTTGGCGGCATATTGAAAAAGCGAACCACAGAGCACACTGAGGTTTGCCCCGGTCGAAGATGCGCCGAAGGTGTGCAAATCTGTTCGCCAAAGGCGAATCTGCCTCTGGCACGACCTGTGGCATGAAAAGAGAATTTTCTCTGTGGACTCTGTGGCAAAAGTTTTGACAGTACGAAAAACCATGGGAGGATAAATTGATGAGACGTAATATTTTGATGCTGATGTTAATCGCAATATTCTTTTCTTTTACGGGTGTTTCTTGGGCGAAAATGGCCAGCATCAAATCAGACAATGCCCGCATCAGGTCCGGCCCGGGGACAGGTTATTCTGTTCTCTATGAGGTATTTGCCGGCTATCCGCTCAAGGTGCTCAGGGAAAAGGGGAAATGGGCCAGGGTGGTTGACTTTGAAGGTGACATAGGCTGGATCTATCGGCCCCTTCTCTCAAAGGCACGCATGGTTATAGTGTCCAAGAAGGGCGGTAATATCAACGTTCGTTCCGGTCCGGGAAGCAGATATAAAGTAAAGGGACAGGCCGAGCATGGAGTGGTTTTCAGGTTGCTGGAGAAGAAAGGAGACTGGGCCAAGGTCAGACATGATAACGGCCTTACCGGCTGGATACATGGGAAATTACTCTGGGGTGATTAAGCGTATGTCCTTGTCATCCCCAATACAGGAGTGTAACCATCCACCTGATAAATGCCGGTATATTATTTTTACCGATCTCGACGGGACGCTCCTTGACCATGACACTTACGAATACCGGGATGCCCTCGAGGCCCTGAATTATATAAGGCATCAGAGAATTCCCCTTATCCTTTGCTCCAGCAAGACAAGAGCGGAGATCGAGTATTACAGGAAAGAACTGGGGCTGGAAGACCCCTTTATTGTGGAAAATGGCGCAACCATCTTTATCCCGAAGGGGATACTGGATACCGGGGATATGGCCTTTGTTGAATATGGAGATTATAAGGTCATAGAATTAGGAACGCGGTATAGCAGAATTAAAGATATTTTTGCCGCCATCAAGGCGGAAACAGGCCTTAAGCTTTCTGGATTTTCTGAGATGTCTGTGGACCAGGTGGTTGAACTTACCGGGCTGGGTAGAGATATGGCCGCCTTAGCGCAGCAGCGCGACTACTCTGAGCCGTTTCTTTTCGAAGATGCGCCGTGGTGCGTTTTAGAGGAAGAGGCCAGGCTTGCCGATTTAGAACGAGCGGCGGAAAAACGAGGGCTTAAGGTTACGAGGGGAGGGCGGTTTTATCATCTGACAGGTGATAATGATAAAGGCAAGGCCGTACAGATACTAAAAAGGTTATATGAACCGGGGGGCCGGGTGCTGGTCAGTATCGGCCTCGGAGACAGCCCCAACGATTTCCCGATGCTGGAACATGTGGATATTCCGGTCTTGGTCAAGAAAAAGGACGGGCAATATGCTCCGTGGTCAAAGGTCAAGAAGGTTATTCTCGCGCCGGATGTGGGACCAAAAGGGTGGAACAGGGCCGTTCTGGACCTGGTAAGGTAGAGGCCGCGGCTGAGGAGGACAATATGGATGAGCGGCGCACCATTGCCTATTTTTCTATGGAAGTGGGTCTGGCAGCAGAAATGCCGACTTATAGTGGCGGCCTGGGTGTACTGGCGGGAGACACGATCCGGTCTGCGGCCGATCTCAAGGTACCGATGGTCGCGGTAACGCTGCTTCATCGTAAGGGTTTCTTTCACCAGAGCATTGACTCAAGTGGATGGCAGAGAGAAGGGCCTGTGGAATGGGACGTTGAGGATTTTCTGGAAGAGATGCCGCAGCGAGCCTCTGTTAACATAGAGGGAAGGGTTGTTCATCTCCGCTCCTGGAAATATGAAGTCAACGGTGCCGGAGGTTTTGTGGTGCCGGTTTATTTTTTAGATGCTGATCTTGGGGAGAATTCTGAATGGGACAGGACGCTGTCCCATTTTCTTTATGGAGGGGACCAGCATTACCGTCTTTGTCAGGAGGTAATCCTGGGCATCGGCGGCGTAAGGATGCTGCGTGCCCTTGGGTACAACATCAGGCGTTTTCACATGAATGAAGGACACGCCAGTCTTCTTACACTGGCGCTTTTAGACGAGGAGGCAAAGAGCGCCGGCAGAGGATCGATCACCAGTGATGATATCGAATCGGTCAGAGAAAAGTGCATATTCACTACCCATACCCCTGTTCCGGCCGGACATGATCAGTTTCCCCTTGATTTGGTGAGGCGCGTCATTGGACCCCGGGAAGATTTTTTTGACATGACGGATAGTTCCACGCTGAATTTGATCAGGCGTATCCTTGGAAACCACGAGGATTTCTTTGATATGAAGGCCCTCCTCCACAGCGAGGGCATGCTCAATATGACCTACCTGGCCCTTAACCTGAGCCGCTATATCAATGGCGTGGCTAAAAAACACACTGAAGTTTCAAGACTGATGTTTGCCGGTTATTCTATTGACGCCATAACCAACGGGGTCCATGCTGCCACCTGGGTGACAAAACCCTTTCAGGGGCTTTATGACCGGTATATACCGGGCTGGAGAGAGGACAACTTCAGCCTGCGATATGCTATAAGCATTCCAAGGCAGGAAGTGTGGCGAGCGCATATTCAGGCAAAAAAGCAGTTGATGCAGTATGTAAATAGTCGAACAGATGTTAAGATGGACACAGATATTTTTACTCTCGGCTTTGCAAGGCGAGCCACTACGTACAAAAGAGGCGACCTTCTTTTTCAGGATACCGAGAGGCTTAGGCGGATATCACAGGAAGCCGGTAGCCTTCAGGTAATCTATGCAGGAAAAGCACATCCACAAGATCAAGGCGGCAAGGAGATCATCAATCAGATTTTTCGGATGAAAGAAGCTCTTAAGAAAGACGTCAAGATCGTTTACCTTGAAAATTATGACATGAAACTCGCGAAGATGATTATCTCAGGGGTTGATGTGTGGCTTAATACTCCAAAGCCGCCCCTGGAGGCCTCCGGGACAAGCGGGATGAAGGCTGCTCTTAACGGGGTGCCCAGCCTGAGCATCCTGGACGGTTGGTGGATAGAGGGACATATTGAGAGAGTGACCGGATGGTCTATCGGGGAGAATATAAAAGAAGGAGAAAAGAGCCGTGACCCCTCCCAAGACGCCGCAGCTCTTTACGAAAAACTGGAGAAGACTATTATCCCTGTGTTTTATCATGAACGAGATCGCTTTATTGATGTAATGCGTTATTGCATTACCCTTAACGGATCATTTTTTAATACCCAGAGGATGATGCAGCAATACGTGCTTAAGGCTTATTTCTGATTAGGCGCTAATATCTCTTCAAAGAATAGACGTAATAGTTGCGAGGCTGTTTATGTTTAACAGGTTTTATTTTATTGCCTTGATATCTGTCGTATTGGTTCTTGGTTATCTTAGTTACCATATATTGAGGCCGTTTTTATTGCCCATAGCCTGGGCGGTTGTATTTTCCGTTTTGTTTTACCCGGCTTATGCCTTTACCCTCAGATATATAAAATCGAAGTCCATTACATCCCTTATTATCCTCATTGTCATCCTGTTAATAATTATCGGCCCTTTCTCATACCTGTTTTTTTTGCTGGTAAAGGAATTTAGCGCACTGACCGAGTATGCGGAAAGCGGAAAGATTGAGGCCCTAAAAAATATAACCGGGCATCCGATAATAAGGGTGGTGATAGATAAGCTGGTGTCTTTGTTTAACATCCCCGAGAATGAAATAAACAAGGCCATCATGGATAATATCTCGCGACTGGGTAAAGAGTTGGTGGGCGGAATTACCAAGGGGGCCGGCGGCATCATAACTATCACCCTGGACTTTATCTTGATGGCTATCTCCATATTTTTCCTCTTGAGGGACGGCCCGGGCTTTCTTGAAAAGATCCGTGATTATATTCCTTTTTCTGAGGAACAGAAAAACGGGCTGGTCAAACAAATAGAGGATATTCTGATATCCACCATGTATGGAGGCGTAATTGTAGCCATAGTCCAGGGAACTATGGGCGGCATTGCCTTTGCCGTACTTGGTATATCCTCTCCGGTTATGTGGGGGTTGGCTATGGCTATTGCCTCCTTCGTTCCTTTGGTTGGTCCTTTTGCTATATGGGCCCCGGCCGCCGTTTATCTATTTATTGAAGGCCTGATATGGAAAGGGATAGCCCTGGTCTTTATCGGGACCTTCGGGATCAGCCTGGTCGATAATATATTAAAACCCCTTATCATCGGTAAAAGGACAAAAATGCCTTTTCTTCCCCTTTTTTTCAGCGTCCTGGGCGGGATAAAACTCTTTGGGCTAATAGGGTTTATCATGGGGCCGTTGGTGCTGGCCACTTTTGTATCCGTTATTGAGATATTCAGGAGAATAGACACCAGCGCTGATGCTTAGCCGGATCGATAGCCATTTCATGCCAACCCTGGATATTCATTAAGGTACTAATGAGGAGGAAATATTAAGCAGAGTCCCCAGGAAGGATGGTATATTTTTTTGCGAGGTGGTGTGGGCCTAATGCCAGCTTGGCCTTTCGTAAGCCCTCAATCCCCAAGTCTTCCATTCTATTAATATATTCACAGTCGGCCCAGGCCTGTTCGCAGAAGGCCTGACTCAAAAATTGGCTCAGCCCCAGGTAACTGTGATCGGCCTTCTCAATATGCACCAAGGCAGTTCGCGTATTCAGTTTCTGGCCCACGGTGAAGGCACGGATCTTTCTGTCTATGCGCACGGCCAGACCGGTAAGGTCCAGGCTTTCAAAGTTCATCAGGATCTTCCGGGCCGTCTCCGACTCTGCCCTTAAGAATACAACCATATCCGGCGGTGGATCGGAATGGATATCAAGTTGTTGCGATAATGCCTGCAGTTTATTCTCAAGCCATTCATTATTGAACTGAAGACATTCCGGGATATTTTCCTCATCATGTAAAAACTCGGTAGAGTAGTCAGGATAACTCTGCTTAAACCTTTTGATGAAATTTCTCTGGCCATGGTATCGTCTGCCCCGAAGGGTGATCATATCTTCGGTCCGATAGATATAGTCAGCGATGTCTAAATCCTCTCTGAGTACGTATCTGCTCTGATTGCCCAGATGGGCGCGCACAAATTTTTCGGGGCCCCGCCGGATAATGGGCTGTATATTTCGAGACAGCATAAAATCGAAGCAGGCATCCAGGGTCTCCAGTATATGGCCCTGCCCCAGAGGCGGAAAAAAGAACTCTTTTTCCGGGGTCGTATTGGCGCTGCTGAAAAGACAGATATTGCCCTTAAACTGGCTGATCTGTATGTTATAAAAGTCCTGCCATATGAAAAGATTCGTAAAACAACAGTCGGAGATATCCGGTTGCAACTCCCATAGGCGGGGCTGCAATATATCCCTGTCCTTTAATTCCAGCGGCCTGAGTTCGGGAAAATCAGGGATATCTTTCGGATACATCAAAAGCTTACCGCATATTTATAATATTTCAGGCCTCTTTCTATAAAATTCGTCTCGATGTCTTTATATGGGTAATATCTGTTAACAAAGGCCAGGATTTCCGGGATGATAGTTTGATTAATATACGAACAGGTATAGAGGTCTATACTTATAAACCCCTTTTCGGACAGGGTATGGAGCTGAATTCCCGATTCGACCAGGCCCACCCATCCGGACAAACCACCCTTTCCTACCCACTCCGGGGGCGTGACATAGATATGTGGAAGGCTTTGCTTATGCATCCCGATATGGCCAGGTAGTTTATCCAAAAAGTCATAACCGAGGTTAAGATCCTCGCATAGGCCTTGATCAATTCCGTATAAGTCCATGGTAAGCAGATAGCCAAAGACCTTATCTTGTCCCATGTTAATCCTCCTTTCTTCCCTTTGCCAAGGGGAGGGACCGCAGTTGGCTTAGTTAAAATTTGGAGGCGGCGAGTGGAATCGAACCACTGCGAAAGGATTTTGCAGACCCTTGCCTTACCACTTGGCTACGCCGCCCTGTGTTCATGTCTTGAAGTTTGCACTAACTGTGCCAATATCAATAGCTGGTTCTATTAACGGCGGCAGGTAAGGCCTTGCGGTCCGACTGCACATGGAGGGAGAAAAAAAGAGGACTTTGGTACGTGCTGTGGCGTTTGCAGTATCTATGGGTGTATCTTTTTACTACACCGGGTCTTTTTAAAATGAGAAAATATCGTCCGGAACACTGTAGTTATACCTACCTCCTAAGCCATGTATCATTTTTAATACATATTTACTTTTTTGGTACATCCTACGGCTTATAATCTTCAATTTTTATACCGTATCGTTTAATTTTTTCGTAAAGATTGGGACGGATTATCCCTGTTTCCCTTGCGGCCTGTGCAATATTTCCCTTACAGCGCCTCAGGGCCTCGGCAATAAACTCGCTCTCAAATAGCCGCTTTGCTTCCTGAAAGCCGACTATATTTTTTCCTGTATAAAGAGATGGCCCGGAACAGCCCCTCCACCTATTAAGGCCAAGATACTTGGTAGTGATCGTCTTACCCGTCTCCAGATCGACTGCGGCCTTAATCGTATTCTCCAGTTCTCTTACATTCCCGGGCCAGTCGAACTGCATCAGTAATTCCAGGGCCTGTGGAGATATGGTGTCGATCTCTTTCCCGGGCTCCCGGCCATATTTTTTCAGGAAATGAGCGGCCAGCAGGGGGATATCTTCCTTTCTTTCTCTCAAGGGAAGAATATTTATGGTAATTACCTTTAAGCGGTAGAAGAGGTCGTTACGAAATGTTTCATCCTTTACGGCCTTGTATAGATCCTTATTGGTAGCAGCGATTAATCTTACATCCACCTTGACGGGTGTGACCCCACCCACTGGTATGAATTCATTTTCCTCCAGCACCCGCAGTAACTTTATTTGTATATTGGGGCTGGTGTCGCCGATCTCATCTAAAAATAGTGTACCTCCATCTGCTGCCTCTAAGAGTCCCTTCTTCGTCATATAGGCGCCGGTAAATGCCCCCTTCAGGTGCCCAAACAGTTCGCTTTCCAAAAGGGTATCCTGGAGGGCACTGGTGTTGATAGCGACTAGGCGCTTTCTCTTTCTCGGACTATTATAATGTATGGCCTTGGCGATCAGTTCCTTACCTGTGCCGCTTTCCCCCGTAATAAGGACGGTGCTTTTTGTCTCTGCCGCCCTCTTTATCATCTCGAAAAGGTCCTGTACCACCTTACTCTTACCGATTATATTTTCGAAGCAATACCGTCTGTCTATCTCCTGACGCAGATAGAGCATCTCATCTATCAGTTGCTTTTTCTCCCAGGCCTTTCTGGTAACTTTCTTTATCTCGTCTTTTTGAAAAGGTTTGGTGATATAGTCATAGGCCCCGTACTTCATGGCCTCCACGGCGGTTTCTATGGTCCCATAAGCGGTTATCACAATTACCATCATGTTTTCATCCATCTCTTTAATGGTCTTAAGTAGGGTCAGGCCGTCCATATCCGGCATCTTTAAATCCACATATACGATGTCATATGTATTTTGGTGGAGGAGATTCAGGCCCTCCTCACCACTGGTAGCCGTGTCTGCCTTATACCCTTCCCTGACTAATATACCCTGGATGAGTTCACAAAATCCCAACTCATCATCAACGATCAGTATATTTGCCGTCCGTTCCATTTTCATTCTTCCTCAGGGGAATCTTGATAGAAAATATGGTGCCCTTTTCCTCTGCACTCGTTACACTTATTATTCCACCTTGCTTTTCCACTAACTTCCAACAGATGGAGAGGCCCAGTCCCGTTCCTCCTTTCTTGGTGGTAAAGAAAGGGTTAAAAATTTTGGCCAGGTTTTCCCTTGAAATCCCGCAGCCGGTATCCGAGATGGCAATCTCGACAGCCGGATCACCCGGTTTGTATATGTCTTTTTTGCTCCACACCCTCCTGGATACCCCGGCATAATCTTGCTCTCCCACCAAGGTGGCCCGGTAGTCCATGAAGGATGCGGCAAATTGTCGGCACTCCTCGCCGGTTAATTCACACACGGAGGTGGTTATGGTCAGATCACCCCCTTGGGGCATGGCCTGCATGGCATTGGTTATGATATTCATAAATACCTGTTCCATTTGATCGGGGTCCACAAATACCGTAGGTAAGGGCACGAGGTATTTCTTTATAATCCTTATGGCATCAGAGGACATATGATAACCGGTCAACTGGAGGGTTTCGTCCAAAATTTCATGGAGTTGCACCTTTTCTAAATGAGGCTCGGCCGGCCTGGCGAAATTTAGAAGATCTTCTACGATCTTTTTACACCTCGAAGATTCTACCTCTATCCTTTTCAGGTTTTTGAAATTAGGGTGTTGGGGATCTATTTCATCGAGCAAAAGATGGGAAAATCCCAGAATGATGCCTAATGGATTATTGAGTTCGTGGGATATTCCGGCCGCAAACTCACCTAAGGCGGAGAGCGTTCCCGCCCTCACCAGATGGAACTGAGCCTCTTCCAGATCCTGTCTCATCTTCCGTACTTCCCTTACCTTCCCGGCTATCTCCTCGTTCAGTTCTGTATGGGAGCGTTCGAGGTTGCTTATCTTTTCCTTCATGTCTTGGACTGTCCTGCCTAGCGCATGGGCAAGGGCGCTTATCTCTCCGGTAGCATTTAGCCCGATCTCTCCTTCCGGAGAGGTTGTCCAGCTCGTCAATTTCTGAATGGGGGTACTTATATATCTTCGGAAACTAAGGTGGAATACTGCACCTAGTATGCCAACTCCCAGGATCAGAACCAGGCATATATCCCGGCAGATAGAGAGAATGGATTTATTTATACCCTGCTGAGATGTTCCAACCTCTAACAAGCCATCGATATGGGGCTTACCCTTATCCGAAAACAGAGGGACAACAATATGGTATATGTCTTCCTTACCTGCTCTTATAATGCCTTCCACCTGAGAGCCTGTTTGCAAGGCAATGCGCAGGTCCTCACCCCCGCCAATTCCTTGTTTCCCCGTACCGGCTATAAGGTTTAATTCCCTATCATAGACAGAAAACCATGGCGATTTATCGAAGTTATTCCGGGCATTGTTTACCACATCCGGCAGCGATTTATATCTGACAGCAGTCAATACGGCCGTCAGCCGCCTTACCTCTCTTTCTATCTGAGAGGTAATAGACCCTTTAACCTCATAAAAGACGACAACCAGGGATACCAGAAGCCACAATATCAGTAGCGGCAGGGAAATGAGCGCAACCCGCTCCTCTAAGCCATTTTTAGCCATTAGTCTCTTTGTCTTTAAGGATTATTCTTACTACCTACAGCGTCCACTTCGGTCCATCATACTGGGAGTCATGGGTCTGCTGGGCATAGGCCGGTGATCTTCCATGCCCGAAGGGACGTCTCTATGCCCGCGGTCGGATTTTTTTTCCGGTTCCTCTCCTGTCTCTAGCAACTTTAGCTCTAAGATTTCTTTAAGCTCAGCGTACTCCTGCTCGCTGACCTTTCGAGGTTTACCGGGGTCGGTCTCTCTACGGATGGTGGTAATTTCCAGTTCCCTGACCAGGACGATTTTATCCAACCTGGCAATGTTTCTGACTGCTACGACTCCTTCTAATGTCGCCACTATGGTCGTATCCTGGTCAGGGATGGTGACCATAAAGCCGGTTCCCCTTACCCCGGCCACCCCGATAGGCGTATGAACCTCAAAGGTGGAGCCCGCAAGAATATGTTTGACCCAGAGGAGCAAATTCCCCTTCCATAACCTGAGAATATTCCTTTCTTTGGCATACGGGGGCGTTTTCTCCACCCGTAATACCCTGGGAGAAGCCACCGGTTTTACGGACGCCTTTTTAATCTCGTCCAGATCTAACAGACTGTTTTCCTTCAGCCTTATTACGGCCAGGTCCGGCATGAGCAAGTCAACCTCCGAACCCGGGAGGGTCTTCATTTTATCTTTTTGAAAAACCGTCATCCCTTTTCTGGCTGCCGACCACTTTTGAACCTGGTGTTGGTAAACAGTGACCGTTCCCTTTATCCTTATGATACGGGCGGTCTGTCTCTCAAGATTCTGCCCCTGGGCCCAGGGGCACAGAGAAAGAAATATGATAAGCCCGCATAGGCTAAGAATTAGCCTTGTTGCCACAGGTTAACCTCCGGCCATGACTGAAGCAAGGCGTCCACTACCCGGGGATTAAACTGGGCGCCTGATTGCCTTTTCATTTCGGAAATAGCCTCTTTTTGCTCCCGGGCTTTCCGGTAAGGACGGTCAGATAGCATAGCCACAAAGCTATCAGCAACTGCCAGTATCTGGGCGCCCCGGGGAATCTCGTCGCTGGCCAGGCCATCCGGGTACCCCTTGCCGTCATACCTCTCGTGGTGATGCCTGATGATGGGTATAGCCGTCTTAAAAAATGGCAACGGCCTGATTATTTCTACGCTCATCTCCGGATGGGTCTCGATGTAAAGTCTTTGCTCGGCGGTCAAGGAGTCAGATTTATTAAGCAGGTCTTCCGGTATTCCGGCCATCCCGAGGTCATGGAGAATAGCGGCATACTTGATAACCTCTATCTCGTCTTTTGGGATGTTTAAAACGAGCGCTATCTTCTCAGATAGATTCAGGACCTGGCTCGAATATTCGTGTAGTTTTGGATACCCCAACTCTATAACATGGACTAGGGCCTCGACGGCCCGCATATAAGCATCCCGGCTCCTGTCCAAGATAGTTTCCTTTTCGAGGATAAAAGCCAGGTAATCCGTAACGATAGAGGCCAACTGCATGTCTTGGGTGTCAGATAACGTCTTACCTTTCAGGGCCAGAACGCCATAGACCTGTTCGCTGGATTTAATGGGTACGTACATGATCCCGGTGGCCCCGGATATCTTTTGATTCATATCTTCACATGCCGACTTTCCAGTATGGAGGACGCCTTCCACCATCTCCAGATTTATAAAATGCCCCGCTGTCTCTTGATGATTATTACCATATATTAGTATGTTGCCATCTTTCCCTTTGAGTATGGCATAGCAGGCATCCACCCGGGTCATTTCCTTTATAATGCGGCAGAAAGACCCCATGAATTCCTCTTTGTCCGCTGGATTCTTAACTGCCTCACGGGCTTTTAACACGGCAGACATCTCCAAATCCCTCTTCCCCATCGCCATCTTATATGCCCTGCTCTTTATCAGAGTGACGGAGATATATGTGGCCACCACCACACCTAACAGCGGGATGGCCTTCAATATTATTCGCTCCTTCAGGAACAGATAAAAGGATGCCGAGGGGATGAAGAATATCATAAAAATCAGAAAAGCCGAGCCCAGACGTGAGAATCTGTGGAAGACGAGACCCGAGATAATTCCCAACCCCAGGAGTAAAAATGCACTATGGTGGCTGCCTGGATACCGGAAGAATTCTTTATTCAGAATCGTATGTACTGTGTTGGCATGGATCTCTACTCCGGACATCTCTCCCTGATCGAGAAAAGGTGTGGCCCATGAGTCTGAGAGACCGCTGGCGGTGACTCCAACCAGGACCACCCGATCTTTGAAAATATCCAGAGGGACCTCTCCACCTATTACCCTGTGATATGGTATCTCTGTGAATGTATGCGGCCCACCCCTGTAGTTCACTAGCATATTCCCCTGGCTGTCCAAGGGGATTCTGGTAGAATTGACTTGGAGCAACCTTTTATCCAGGATTATGCTTCTGTGTGACTCTCCCTGACATGCTAAAGCAATTTCTATACCAAAGGCTAATAATGTCTTATCCCTGGTTCTTAGCAAGGCCGGGATCCTTCTGACGGTTCCATCCCGGTCATAAACCACGGCTATATGCCCCAGCCCCTTTGCCCCTTTTGCCATCTCCTCAACGGGGCCCTGAATATGCTCGACGGTCATGATGTCCCTGGGGAAAGAGATATGGGTAGGTATCATGGGATGTGCGGCCATAATCACATTTTTTGCCTTTTTGATAGCTCTGATTAATTGATGATCCTCTGGAGGATCAGGTGTGGACAAAATGATATTCAGGCCGATAACCCTGGCCTTGGCCTGATTAAGAGTATCTATCAATTTGGCGTGGTAAGAACGGGGCCAGGGCCATCTGCCCAGTTTTCGAATAGATTCGTCGTCAACAGCTACTATAACTACCTCAGGGGTCTCTATACCTTTGCCTGCCAGGTGAAATCCATAGTCTAACGCCCAATAGTCCAGGCGTTGCAACAAATCGGCAAACAATCCCAGGTAGGTCAACCCGAGAATAAGAATAGCGGCTAATATCCCTGCCTTAGCGCCGCCAAATCTGGAGATAAATTTCATAGTCATCCATTATTAACATCTAACGGTCAAGGTGTTTTCATTTTTATATTTTAACAATTTTGCGGGATAATTTTTGCATAGTCAAATACTTCTTTGCACTATCCCCCGCCGGGGGATGGGGAATCCGGTCGCCTACCTTGACATCCTCACCGATCTGTAATAGGCTTTTTATATAGTAAATACGGGGTAAAGATATGAAGACCGGTATAATCAGCTTGATTTTATGTATTGTTTTGGTCGTTGCCGGATATTTTGTAGTGACTGTTATGGTACGGAATGAAACGGGTACTATTAAGACTGACATGCAAGACTTGAAAAAACGGATGGAACCCCTGGAGGCATTTGTAAGAGAGGAAAAAGAGGCGCGGAAAGTGGCTGAACTACCTCCGGACACCGATTTGTCCGGAATAATCAAGTCTGTAAATAGCTTTTCCAGACGTCTGGCCGGCCTTGGGGAGGACATGAAAAAAGGCTTTGCCACCAGGGACGAGGATTTTAAAAAAGAAAAGAAAAATATTGAGGAGAGCCTGACAAAACAGAGGACAGATATTGAGAAGGGACTCAAAGAGCAAAAAGAGGCCCTCGATAAATTGTCCCGGAGTATGGCCTCTGAAAACCAGAGGCTGACCTATAAAGCTGCGGTGACCAATGCCATGACCCATATCCTCAAGGCAAAGGCAGACCTTAATGTTAAAAATATGGGAAAGGCCAAAGAAGAACTGGGCCTGGTTGAACCATGGCTGGTCAAGGCCAAGGATCTGGCGCCGGCGGACCGGAAGAAATCGATCGACGAAGCGGTAGCTATCCTTAGTCAAGCCAGGGCAGATATAGACATGCGGCTGCCATCAGCTTTAGACAGGATAGATCTGCTGTGGCATGAGTTAAGCATTTTGCTTGAAAATCGATAAACCATAATTGGTCGGGGTTAGTAACAAGGCTTGAAAATAGGCCAGGAAGCAGAAAAATAAGGAGGTAGTCGTGAGTGATTTTTTTCAAAATGGGGTTATTACCACACTGCATCGACTGAATCGCGAAAACAAGGCGGCGTTAGAGCGGGAATTAATGCGTTATACAAAGGCCCGGCCGATTGCCCTGGTGCTGCCGGCCCTGTTTTCGGAGTTGGAAGGGGAGGCCCTGCCCAAAATTGTAGAGGCATTGAGGACCGTACCCTATCTCAGGCAGATCGTGATTACTATGGGACGAACAGACGCAGAACAGTTCAGGTATGCCAGGGAGTTTTTCTCTCAGCTTCCCCAGGAGAAGGTAATTATCTGGAATGATGGCCCGCGCCTGGAACCGCTTTATAAGGCCGTAGAACAGGAATTCAGCCGGTTCGATAAAGGCAAGGGGCTTTCCGCCTGGATGGCCTACGGTTATGTATTGGCCTCCCGGAAGTCTCAGGTTATTGCCCTGCACGACTGCGACATCCTGACCTATGATACAGAGATGCTGGCCCGACTCTGTTTTCCTGTTGCCAGCACCAGGCTCAACTATGAATTTTGCAAAGGCTATTATAGCCGGGTGACAGACCGGCTGCACGGACGGGTGACCCGCCTCTTTGTCACCCCCCTCATTCGCGCCCTTATACAGATGCTGGGTTCTACGGCCTTTCTGGTTTATTTAGATAGCTTCCGCTATCCTCTGGCCGGTGAGTTCGCCATGGTCGCCGACTTGGCCTGGCGGAACCGCATCCCCAGCGACTGGGGGCTGGAAGTAGGCGTATTAGCCGAGGTTTACCGGAATTGTACGCTTGCCGGCGTCTGCCAGGCGGATCTGGCCGATAATTACGAGCATAAGCATCAGGAGCTTTCCGCGGAAGACGTCTCTAAGGGATTGATGAAGATGACCACCGACATTGCCAAGAGCCTTTTCCGAACCCTGGCCGGTGAGGGGGTGGTGTTTTCCGAGGGTTTTTTCAAGTCTCTTCGCACTACCTATGTGCGACAGGCCCAGGATGCCATCAAGCGCTACCATGATGATGCCATTATAAATTCCCTATCGTTTGACCGCCATGAAGAGGCTGTAGCCGTGGAGGCCTTTGCAGATAGTATTAAGATAGCAGGCGAACAGACCTTGGAGGACCCCTTGGGTATCCCCCTGATTCCCAACTGGAGCCGGGTTGTTTCCGCCCTGCCGGATTTTTTTGATCTGCTTCTGGAAGCTGTGGATGAAGATAATGCCTGACCTGCCGAAAGGTTTAACCGTTCATTATTGGCCGGAAGAAAAAAGGGGAGGCGCTAACTAATTAATCTAAGGCGTAGCGCTCTGAGACAAAACATCTTTTGTACTTCGTGTCCGTTTCAGCCTGCAGGTGGAGAACACCGCATACCGAAAAATAGAACAACAGTACAAAGGCAGATAGACTTGCAACCTGTCTCCAATGTTCACATATATAAGTTACCATAGTATTTGCCTCCTTGCTCTTTAGGATAATGCAAATAACATACCAAGGGTTGATCGGCTAGTTTTGGCCTATTTTTGCGTATAAATCTAATTTTTTGGCTCGGATGGCCTACTTCTATGATAAATAACCACGAATAAAGTGTGGTTTTTGACACAGGTTATCCATCAGGCAGCGAAGGGATATAGGTTACCTGGGAAATATATGTGGATGCGCAGGCATGAAAATAACGGACATTGGTGGCGGCGCAGGGATTTGAACCCCGGACTCCGCGGATATGAGCCGCGTGCTCTGACCAACTGAGCTACGCCGCCAATGTAAAAAACCCGACAGTGGTTTAATGCTAAATTTTAGGTATCTTGTCAATAGAAAAATCCAGACGGTTTTTACCCTCAATAGTTATGCGGTCGCCGTCGGCGCTTTTGTCTGCATTATCCTTATGTAATTATGGTGTTGAGTTATTAGGTCGTGTAGCTTAATATGAAAAACAGGAAAAAACATTAGACGGCGAAGTATTGACAATACGGCTAGGCAGAAATGGAGAATAAAGATGAACTCTTTCAAATTAGCGGCGGGGCAAATATACCAAAAGGCCAAAGCAGAGGGGCGTCTGATAGAGGGGCGCTCTTTAGAGGAACTAAAGCAACTGGCCTTACGGCAGGAGGGGGTCATACAGACACAGATCGGATCGGTAGCCGCAGATTCTGAACCGATGTCCAGGTCCGCTCCCCATACCCGGAACAGTGTCGATCATCAGTTTGGCGAGGAAGAAGAGGCCCTGGCCCGCAAGGCCGTAGAGGTATTGAATAAGGATAGGATTATTTCCCTTGATACCATTGTTGGCGACGGCCGTGAAGGTGTCACCGCCCGTTTTATAGTACCGGAACAATATGCCCAGCTTGCTTATGGCCTTAAATTGCTTTTGGATTATCCCCCGGCCCGTGTGGTGGAAGAGCCGACCTATACCATTATATTCTTTACCGACGAGGCCTTTGAATCCAACAAATCAAAGAAGCTGGCAGAAAAGGATATCATGGTCCGTCTCATGATGGGTGAAAAGAGGGGTGACCAGGTTAAGATATGTCGCAACACCATTTATCTTGGCGAAGGCAAAAAAGGGATTTTTCAGTTTGAAAACTGGCGGGTCAAGGCTATCGATAAGACAGGGATTTTCCTGCATACCGGAGCCAGGCGGGACTTTTTATGGATATATGACCTGGAGACCGAGCGCCCGGAATTACAAGAGGTGGTCACCGCCGTTTCCGGTCTCACGGCCACCGGCAAGACCACTACGCTATGCCGGAAGTTCGGGAAACTACCTAGAGAACGTTCCGAGATGATCGGTGATGACGGGGGCACAATGGGCTTTGATGCCAGTTACGCCGCCTTTGAGGTAGGCGGGCTCTATGTAAAGACCGAAGGGCTGGATGAAAGCCAGCCGGAGATATTACGGGCAGCGCAATCACGAGATGCCTTTCTGGAAAATGTGGCCATCAGCAAGTATCCGTATATGCCTGACTTCAAAGATATTTCCAAGACGGGTAATGGACGGGCGATTGTCACCCGTGAGAACCTGGAGATAGCCAGTAAAACTCTAAGGGCCGACAAGATCGATTATATAATTATTCTGACACGGAATCCACTGGTGAACACTATTTGTAAGCTGACACCGGAGCAGGCCGCCATGCAATTTATTTATGGGGAATCGATAGAGAGCACCGGTGGGGATCCGGAGCAGGCGGGAAAGTTTAAACGGGTGTGTTTCCTGGATCCGTTTATAGCGGGTAACCGGCTTGAGCATGCCATGATTTTTAATGATATTATCAAGCGAAACCGCATCAAGTGTTATCTGGCCAATACCGGGACCATTGGCCCCCACGAGCAAAAGGTGACCCTGAGGCAATCCCTAGCCGCTTATAATGACCTTCTGCGTATGCAACTGCGTTTCAGTTTTGAGCCGGACTATCTGGGGTATTATTTTCCGATAAAGTGCGACCGCGCCAATCTGGATCAGATGAATGCCTACAGGTTATTTGAGGATAAGGCCCTGCTTGAGAAGAAGCTCAGGCATTTTTTAAAAGGACGTGAGGAATACCTGGAAGAATTTGAAGGAAAGTATGGCAGCATCCCTGAGAACATAAGAGAATCCTTGCCCTACAGATATACAGAACTTCCAAAGATAGAACGGGCGGAAGTCGAGTGATACGGGCCTTACAAAGGATTTTCTAATCAGCGCTTATCCGGAAACTAGCGTTACCGAATTTCGGGCCTTCAGCTATCAGCGGTCAGCCATCAGCTTGTGCCGCAGGCCATGCCATAGGCAGATTTGTTTTGGCGAACAGATTCGCCGGGACAAAAAAATCCAAGACAAACAATATGTTAAGCTGAATGCTGATAGCTGAGCGCTGACTGCTCCAACCGGAAAAACCCGGGGTTCCGGTTGGGAACTAAATAATCTTTTTTACTTCATCCCGGCAGGCCAGGGCAAAATCTTCAGGATAATGGCCGATAATCCACCGCTGCATACCCTCGCTAAGGCCGCCCGGAGACTGTGGGTGCTTGGGGAGAAGGCAGTAGATGAGGCGCTGGTCTTTGTCCGGATGGTCGAATCTCTTGGATATCTCGTATATCGTAATCATCTCTGCCCCCAGATTCTCTAATACCTTCATGGCGATCAGGATGGCGCGGTCGAGGGAACTGCGCACCGGGGTATCTGTCTCGAGGATATTTCCGTATCTTCCCCTAGGCATGATCTGGACTTCTCCCTGGGAGCGTTGGGCCTTAGGCACAAAGGCCAGGACATTTTCATCTTGATAGAAGATCAGGGCATTTTCTTTGTCGGTACGGCCATCCATCCTCTTATTGTTTTGAATGGCGTGTAGGTAGGTCTCAAAGAAACCCCGCCCGGTCTTTCCCTTATACTCCTCACAGAACCGGGCCACCAGGTCTCCCTGGGTATAGGTGCTGAACGAGCACTGACTGGTTTCATTTTCTCCGCCCTTAAATGCCGGCAAGCACGGGGGCACCAGGGCAAACTGCTGGTGTATCTGCTGGTGTGAGGCATTGAGTCGGTAGCCAGAAGGGGAGAGGTCAAAACCAAAGTTTTGGCCCCAGATGGTGGCATTGAATGGTAATTTTCCGCCTTGTTTTTCAGTTTTCCGTATCTTAACGAGCAGGCAGTGTCGCAGGTCTTCCAACTCATCTCTGGATAAAGGCCGCCTTTTTGCCGGTACGATGATGTCTAATTCTATTGCCAGTTGGACGTATATCCTTTGGTAATAAAGATGGCGGAGGCCTATTATATCTTGCTCTGTAAGGGTTCCAATTTTGTAGCGGATAGAATCGTGAGCCATATTGGCGGCATAATGCCCCCAGGGAATATAGCTGTTCTCTCGTAGGTATTCCCAAATATGTGCGCCGGCCCCTGCATATTCACCAACGATTGGACTTTTTCCTTGTGCGCCAGGAATCAACACCATGCGCTGTTTGTATATATCCGGGAGGAAGGGATTGTTGGATACGAGATCAAAAAGCTGCTCATCCAAGATGGCCGGGCGCAGATCGCCCCTTTTCGTCCTTACGTAACTGATGCCCATAGGCAGGCCGGTTTTTGGGTCAAATTCAAGGCGACAGGATAACTTGGCCAGTTTGACCAGGTTTTGCGGGTTGCTGGACGTTTTGGCCAGGGCCAGAAGCAAGGGGTGCGGTAGATTTTTAATGGATAGGTCACTGGCGGGTTCATATTTCTCTAAAGAACGGACCGGGCTAGTCTCATCTTTGCGTTTGAAGGGGTTAGCGTGCCCCGCCGCGCCGTCCGCGTAGGTCTTGAGTACGAACGTGGCGCCCATAAAGGGAAAGGCGTTGGGGATCTCGAAGACCCAGGCAGAGGCGGCAACATGCACATTATCCGCCGGGAAATTGTCTGCGTTATCGATCTTGGTATGGTCAGGGCCATGGCCCAAGTTTATGATATAATTGTTTTGTCGTAGATTAGGGGCCGTGTATTTCGGCTTGTGGATGCCGTAAACAAACTCACCTGCGGGTGTGACACAGGTCGGGGGAAGGTTTTTGTTCATGCAGGTTCCTTTCCGGGCTACAGTCTATTTGGGTTTGGCTTTTAATGTCAAATATCATTTGATTGAAAGGGTGTCAATTTCAATTACGGGGGTTCTATAGATGGTCTCGACCGATGTTTTGCTGGCGGGGGATGTTAACCCTATGATGCGTCTGGGCTTCCACGTGTCTATTGCCGGGTCACTGGATCGGGCGGTTGACCGGGCTATGGATTTAGGCTGCACCACCATGCAGATTTTTGCCCGGAATCCAAGGAGATGGCATGTCCAGGCCCTTTCGCCGGAGATAGCCGGGCTGTTTTCCGGGGAAAACGGCAGCGTGTTGACATCAGCCCTGCGGTTATTCATACGCCTTACCTGGTCAACCTGGCCTCTTTTGACAAGGCGCTATTTGAGAAGTCGGTAGGGGCATTGGTGGAGGATATGCGGCGGGCAGATGCCCTGGGGATAGAATATGTAGTAACTCATATCGGGAGTGCGCGGGGGCATTCTCTGCAAAAAGGCATGGCCAGGGTAAGTTCAGCCCTGGACAGGATACTTACGGAGACAGAAGATAGTGGAGTGGTATTGCTTCTGGAAAATACTGCCGGTCATGGGCAGTTGATAGGGGGGCAAATAGGGCACATAGGACAACTTGTCCGTGATGCCGGTAACCCACCGAAACTTGGTTTTTGTCTGGATACCTGTCACGCCTTTGCCGGCGGATACGAACTGCGCACCAAGGCGGCGCTGGATCATCTGCAAGATGAGATAGAAAGAGAGATCGGCCTGGAGCGCTTAAAAATTATACACCTGAACGATTGCAAGGGGGCGCTTGGTTCTCACCTGGACCGGCATGAGCATATCGGTGAAGGACATATCGGGTTGGGAGGTTTTGCTACTCTTCTTAGTCACCCCCTTTTTAATGGTCTTCCCTGGATTCTGGAGACCCCGAAAAAATCAGATATGGATGACCGCCGCAATCTGGCGACAGTTTTAGAGTTGGTATCCGGTCTCAGAATGGAGACCGGATAATCCCCGTGGGTGTGGGTTGCCGTTTAATCAGCCGCATGCCATGTTGAGTGACAAATATGTTGACAAAAATACGAGCTTACATCAAGTAACCCATTGTAATTTAAGAAATTATTAGTGACAAAAATATGGACAACTTTAAGGTTCCACTAAACCCCCCTTTTTGCTTGACGCCACTACCTTTTTTCTCTATGACTATGAAAAAGACAGTCGCCAGCTAAAATATAATGTTGGGCGAGGAGGAACAGTAAAGAACCCCGTGCTTCCGCACGGGGTATCCAGGGTTGTTTCTTCATGAATTGGCAAGCCATCATTCGCCGCTATAAGGCCAAACATTACCCAAATCACGAAAGGGAAAGGGTATGGTTTGCTGGGCAGCCCACCCTGAAGACAGCAATCTCATTTGCGGCGATGGCGACTAGGGACGCATATGGGAAGCGGTTTGATCACCAGAGGAGGATTCCGAAGGAGGCACTGCAAAAGGCTAAAAATGAGCTTCTTTAGCATGAAAGCAGAATAGGTGCATGTCGGACTTTTGATGAACTCATAGGCATAGTCAGTGGTATCGCATCTGCAATCCCCGGTCTTGGCGAACTCTATATATACGACACCACACTTCGAATAGGTAGTAAACTCAGAATCTATCCGGAAATGGTGTATCTGCATCGAGGAACCAGAGACGGAGCTAAACGTTTGGGCTATAAGCCCAATTTTCCATATCTAGAAATGCACGAACTACCAGTGGCATTGAAAGCCCTTTCCCCAGCAGAGGTTGAAGATATCTTGTGCATATTCAAGGACCACCTTGGATAAGACGCCCAACAAGCTATTCCAGCGCTAGCGTGCTTTCGCCAGAAGGTAAGCCGTGCCATTAAGCTGAAACGAAACGGTATATTTGGAGATAAATATGGCAACGGGAATCAGAAATCAACAGACTGCCAGAGCCGGAGAGTATTTCGTCGCTGCAGAGCTTAATTGACAGGGAGCTTACGCGGTAACTTTAGCTGGTAATATGCCGAGAACCGACATCCTGGCCAGCAATTCGGACCAGACGCGCACGATTAATATTCAGGTTAAAACAAGGCGTTGTGGAACTTGGCAGACCTCAATTGACGAAGGCAAGAAAGGTACGCCTCTCGCTGACGAAATCAGTTTTTGGATTTTTGTCGATATCGAGAAGCTTGACTCACCACCCGTTTACTATATCGTTCCCGATTCGTGGATGCGCAACGATATATATGAGGTCCACCAAACCTATTTAGCTAGGCATGGCGAGTCGAGAGCTCATAATAGCAAATCGAAACACCACGGAATAACAGCAAAACGAATTGAACAGTGGAAGGGCCGTTGGGACCTCCTGGGTATTTTTCCAAAAAAGGAAATAGTCGACAAAGCATAGCATGGAAAATAGCCCAACACTGCGGTCAAGCGTACGGGCGTGGAACGTTGTTGGTTTTTTGGGAACCCCAGTGGCCGCCGCTTATATGCAACTCGTTAACGTCCTTAAGATTTTAATAAGCTTATTCAATCGCTCATCTACTGCGCGAACAGATCGGGGAAATCAAAGCAGAAATACACGAACGACACGAAAGGGAAAAAATGAAAGCCGTTTTCGAGTGTTTTGTGTTTGCCTGTGCGTTGCACGCAGACTGGTACTTCGTGGTTAAAAATATGGAGGGAAATTTATGATCAACCTGCCGGAAAGATCGCCTCGTTCGGAGATCCTCTTCTACCATACTGAGGATGGCCGCACTCGCATTCAGGTCCGTCTTGAGAACGAGACGGTTTGGCTGACCCAAGCGGACATGGCGCAGCTATTCCAGACCACCCCGCAAAATATCACGTTGCACTTGAAGAACATCTATCAGGAAGGGGAGTTAGCCGAGAAGGCAACTTGTAAGGATTTCTTACAGGTTCAAACTGAAGGGCCCCGGCAAGTCCAACGGACCCGGAGATTCTACAACCTGGACGCGATCATTTCCGTGGGATACCGGATCAAAAGCCACGTGGCCACCCGCTTCCGGCAGTGGGCGACACAACGCCTGCGGGAATATATAATCAAAGGTTTCACCCTGGACGACGACCGGCTCAAGCAGGCAGGCGGCGGCAACTACTTCGATGAACTGCTCGCCCGCATCCGGGACATCCGCTCCTCTGAAAAGGTTTTCTGGCGCAAGGTGCTCGACATCTACGCCACCAGCATCGACTACGACTCCAATACAGACATGTCTAGAAAGTTTTTCCAAGTGGTGCAAAACAAGATGCACTGGGCCGCCCACGGCCACACTGCCGCCGAGATCATCGCCGCCCGCGCGGACGCCGCCAAACCGAATATGGGCCTGACCTTATGGACGGGAGCCAAGCCCAGACAGGCTGACAGCGAGATCGCCAAAAATTACCTGACCACAGAGGAGTTGGATACCCTCAATCGGATCGTAACCATTTACCTCGACTTTGCCGAACTTCAGGCGTTGAGCCGTAAGCCCATGTACATGAAGAACTGGATTGCCAAGCTGGATGAGTTTCTGAAAGTCAGCGAACGGGATATCCTCAAACATGCGGGGAAAGTCAGCCACGAGGCAGCCATCGAAAAAGCGCGGATCGAATATGAAAGGTACCGAAAGCAGATGCTGGAAGAGCCATCCCCGGTGGAACGGCACTTCATCGAAGCAGTGAAGGAAGTGAAAAAGCTGGAAAAGAGCAAACCACGAAACACACGGAAGGCACGGAAATGTGGAAAAAAGTGAGAGCTTTTTCCGTTTTGTCCGTGTATTCCGTGGTTGAACAGAGGTTATTATGCCGACTGCCGTACAAATTGGAAAATTCGATATCTTTGCCGAAGTGGATTCCCGTCCGTCCCCCGACCCTGATTTGGGACATGATTAAGCCGGGACAGGATGATTAGGTTATCGAGGAAGCAACGCCACACTGGGAGAAGGATATATAAACGGCTAAGAACCGGTATGGGGAAGTTCCATTATTACGGTGGTACCGTCTTCTTTGGAAGAGAGAAGATCTATATTGCCGCCATGGCCTTGGACGACCAGGCGGGCCATGTATGCACCGAGGCCCAGGCCGTCTTTTTTCCCAAATGAGGCATATTTTTCAAAGAACCTGGCGCGTATTTCTTCGGAAACTATGCCCCAGTTGCTGATGCTAACTTTAATATGGGTTTCTTTTTCCTGGACCTTGATCTTAACGCCCATATCCGGCGGGGATGCCTCTATGGCGTTTTTAAGGAGGTTATTGAAGGCATTTTGCAGGTAGATTCTGTCACCGAAGAAGGAAAGGCTATCTTCTATGGAGTACATCTTGTGATTGAATATTATGGCTATATTGATATTTTTCCTGTCTGCCAGTTCTCGCAGGGCATCGCGGGATTGTTTCACTACATCCAGAAGATTGAGGCGGTCTTTTTTGAGTACAAAGAAGCCTTGTTCCAGGCGCGAGATGTCGAGGTAGGTTTCGATCATGTTTTCCAGTTGCACACCGCACCGCTGGATGTTCCGGCAATACTCTAACTGGGGTTCTGTTAACGGTGTATGATTAATCAGCCTGTTTATAAATCCCAGAATGCCGATCAATTGGGAACGCATATCATGCCTGAGCATGCGCTCCATATCCTTTCTCATATTGTCCATTTCTACCGAGGGTGTAATGTCGCGGAAAGAGGAAAGGGGCGTCGGTTGTCCCTGATACTCAATAATGGTGGTGTTTACCGAGGCCCAGCAGACCGAACCATCTTTCTTTTTCAGCCGATACTGGGTCGGCCCATGGTCGGATCCGCCGAGGATGTCCTTCATGTATCGGTCAGCCGTTTCCCGGTCATCTACATATATCAAGTCCTGCAGTTTGCCCTTGTTTAATGTTCTCTGGTCATAACCGAGTATTTTCCTTAACGCCTTGTTGTGAAAGACTATTTTGTCTTTCTGTATCAGGGCTACGCCGTCGGCTGTATTTTCAATCAATGTCCGGTAGCGGTTTTCCGATTTTTTCAGGTCTTCTGTCTTGGAAGCGACTTCGCGTTCCAGCTCCAGAAGTTTCCCCAGACGTTTTACGCTCAACAATAGTTCATCTATCTTAAACGGCTTTTGGATAAAGTCGTAAACCCCGGCTTTTATTGCCTCCACAGCATTATGGAGGCTTCCATATCCAGTAATGATTATTATGCCGACGTGGGGACGCGTTTTTTTGATTTCTTTGGCCAGGGATATGCCGTCCATTTTGGGCATGTTGATGTCCAAAATGGCAATTTCATGTTGGTCGCTGTGTATTGTTTTTAATGCCTTTATAGGGTCTTGTACTGATGTGCAAGAAAGTCCATCTCCGGCTAGAGCCTCTTCTACGCATTTGCACAGAGATCCGTCGTCATCAACTATCAAAATCCTTGGCTTATCCTGCACCAGGGTTTTGTGAAAGAATGCGGTCTGCTTTTGAGTCATCGGCGAAAGTATAGAACGAATCCCTTGTCACTTGCAAGACAAAAATGTATTGTGATAATGCATAGTTATAAAAAAACATCGTGCAAAAAATCACTAATACAATACTATTCGGGTTCCGTCGCCTTATCTCTCAAATTACTATCCCTAAGCCGGTAAGCAGGTCTATACCTATTTAGGGTAGGTCCGAGATTAAATTTGACAATACCCAAAGCATACATTATTTTTTGACACAATAGTGTTTTCCCAGTAATAGATAAATGGAGGCCCAAATGAGCGCAAACAGCCATAGTTCCAGTTGCCCGTCTTCCGGACATAGCCCGGCCCGGGACATTGAAGACCTGATGATCCAGGAATCCCTGGCCAGGATTAAAAACAAGATACTGGTGATGAGCGGCAAGGGCGGCGTGGGTAAGAGCACGATTTCAACCAATATAGCTCTCACCTTATCACGGAAGGGGCGTAAGGTCGGGCTGCTGGATATTGATCTGCACGGCCCGGATATAGCGCTGCTCCTGGGAATGCGGGATCTGTCTCCATCCGACCGGAAGAGTGCGGTTGAGCCGGTTTCCTTCTCTGAAAACCTCAAATTCATGTCCATAGAATACCTGTTGGCGGATAAAGATTCGGCCGTGATATGGCGCGGCCCGCTGAAATACAAGGCTATAAGGACTTTTTTGGGCGAAGTGCGATGGGGAGAACTGGATTATTTAATAATAGACGCCCCCCCCGGCACCGGCGACGAACCCTTGACCATTGCGCAAACCATAAAGGATACCAGGGCGCTCATCGTAACCACGCCGCAGGAGGTGTCCCTTTCTGATGTGCGTAAATCTATCCGTTTCTGTCGCAAGACCAATATGGCTATCCTGGGGCTTGTCGAGAATATGAGCGGTCTCAGTTGTCCGCATTGCGGGAAGGAGATACCATTATTTAAAATCGGCGGCGGGGAGAGGCTGGCCCGCGAAATGAGTGTTTCCTTTCTTGGTCGGATCCCATTGGAGCCAAAGATTGTTGTGGCCAGCGACGACGGCAAGCCATTCATGAACCAGGCCGCGGAAGGTCAGAGTGCGGCGGCAAACGCCTTTGAGAAGATAGCCGAAAGGATTTTGGCTGAAGAGGCCAAGTGCCCGGCGGCAGCACGTATGTAACCATGCACGATAGAAAACCAACCGTCAAAGAGATAAATAATGCCCGGGAAGTTCTTGGTCTTCCAGCCTTCGCCACCCTTACGGAAATAAAGAAGGCCTATCGTAAAAAATGTCAACGCTGGCATCCGGATACTGCCCGGGGGAAAGACCTGGAAAAACATAACCAGAAGATGCAGGCTATAAATGAGGCCTACCAGGTTCTCCTGGCTTACTGCCAGAACTACCGATATTGTCTTGAGCCAAAGGAAGAAGATACAGATGAGAACTGGTGGATGGATAGATTCGGTCAGGATCCCCTCTGGAGCAGCAAGAGACAGAAAGATTAGCACCTTACCCTGAAAAAGAGATGTCGATACCACCGGTTGTAATCTTACTAATCTTATTAGGTTATGCCCTTGGCTCTGTCCCCTTTGGCCTGATTATCGGTAAGAGGGCAGGGCTGATGGATATCCGTAAGGCCGGCAGCGGCAATATCGGCGCCACTAACGTTGGCCGGCTATTAGGCAAAAAATGGGGTATCTTAACCCTCCTTTGTGACATAAATAAGGCCGTCATCCCTTTAGGGCTTGCTCTCTACGGCCTTCGCGGGATGGCAAAGATGGAGCTATGGGTCAGTCTTATCGCCCTGGCCGTCTTTATTGGCCACCTCTACCCTATTTATCTGAAATTTAAAGGCGGCAAAGGAGTAGCCACGGCCCTGGGTGTTTTTATTGTCCTCATACCGTGGGCTGCGTTTTCGGCCTTTTCGGTATTTATAGCTGCTACCTGGATCTCCGGATATGTATCGGTGGGGTCGCTTACTGCGGCCGCGGCCATGCCTTTACTGGCCTGGCTTTTTAGCCATTCAAAGATATATACACTGCTGGCTGCGGTCATGGCCGCACTTATCTGGATAAAACACAAAGACAACATCCGGCGGATGTTAAACGGAAGTGAAAAGTCCTGGCGCAAAGGCTAGAGCTTTTTTAGCTTGCCCTGACATCTTCTTTGAGTGCGGGAGGGGCGGCGGGCCGCCCCTTTTCTTTTCGTCGTACTATTATAATCTTCGTCTTCGCTTTCCAGGCCTTTGGTAGCGCAGTACAGGGCCTCCACCATCTTCTCCTCAAATTCATACGGGGGTATTACGGCAGCGTTTTCCTTCAAGGCAAAGGAAGCAA
This sequence comes from Thermodesulfobacteriota bacterium, assembly GCA_031082315.1. Taxonomy (NCBI): domain Bacteria; kingdom Pseudomonadati; phylum Thermodesulfobacteriota; species Thermodesulfobacteriota bacterium. Next base: position 301,358 of record JAVHLC010000001.1, on the reverse strand, counting down.
TGTCTGAATCTGCAGTAATTACAACGGCCCTTTCCCCCTCTTCACGCACAATTCTCTTTATAACCTCATCGGCGGTTTCCCCTAGCCGTGAATAGATGACACGAATTCCACTCACCCGGTCATGACTTTCTTTGCAATCTCCGCCTTTCCACCCATCGAAAATCACGGTAATAGGATGGCCCTTTATGGTCTTATAGCGGGCAAGATTCCCGATCAGGGCCTCACGCCCCTTCTGGAAATCCTGTAGCTCTATAGAACTCAGGCGCGGCGATTGTCTTATCAGGTTATAGCCATCTATAATTAAGTGCAGAGCCAATGGTCAGACACCCTGTTCCAGGCCAGAGATATAATCGACAATACGCGCCAGATCCTCTTCTGAATAAAAATCGATCTCGATTTTTCCCCGTTTACCACGCCTCGAAATACGAACCCTGGTTCCCAGATGGCGCATTATCTCCTCGGCCAGCGAAAGGGTATGACTATCTGGTTGTCTTTTGCCCGTTGGCCGGTGCGGTTTTTTCAATCTTCGCACCAGAGCCTCGGTTTCCCGCACGGAAAGGCCCTTCTTTATGATCGTATCTCTGACCATCCGCTGGCCTTCCGGGTCCTCAATCCCAGCCAGCACCCGAGCATGTCCCATACTGAGGGCCTCCGCCCACATATTTTCCTTTATGTAATCCGGCAGTTTGAGCAAACGGAGAAAATTGGCCACGGTGGAGCGCTCTTTTCCTACACGAGAGGCCAACTCTTCCTGCGTCAGGCCAAACTCCTGCGTGAGTCGGTTATAGGCCTCGGCCTCCTCCAGGGGATTCAAATCCTCGCGTTGGATATTTTCAATCAGGGCCAGCTCTAAGACCTCCGCAGGAGAGACATCCTTGACGATGATTGGTATGCTCTTCAAGCCTGCTTTCTGGGCGGCGTGCCACCTTCGTTCTCCGGCGATAAGTTCGTAGCCTGAATCGACACGCCGCACGATTATGGGCTGAATAACGCCTTTTTCTTTTATCGAAGCGGCCAGCTCTTCTATTCGATCGTTCTTTATCACCCTGCGCGGCTGGTAAGGATTGGGTCTTACCTCTTCAATGGCACAGGAAAAAATCGCCGGCTCTTTTTCCTCTTGCGTCCCCTTGGGCAGCAACGCCTCCAGACCTTTTCCTAAGCCGGTTTTTTTAATCATATAACCTTCCTTTCCTCTCTGGCCAGAAACTCCCGGGCCAAGGCCAGATAGGACTGCGTTCCCTTTGAATATTTATCATACAGCAGCACAGGCTTGCCGTGACTGGGGGCCTCGCTGAGACGGACGTTTCGAGGAATAATAGTATCGAAAACCTTTGCCTGGAAGTGCTTGTGTACTTCGC